>JAQCER010000104.1 GCA_027618625.1 Verrucomicrobiota bacterium | reverse complement strand
AAATGGCCGGTTTTTCTTCGAGATGAACTTATCGATGAGATCGGTCTTCCCCTCGGTAAAAAATTTGACCGCCTGATCGCGAGGAATCTGATACTTGCACATCTCGCGGGACAACCGCCCCTTGCAGCCGCTCCCGGCTACGCGTTCACTGCACACCCATGATGTCGGCGTCTCGTAGATCGCACCTTTCTTGCAAATGGGACAATCACAGAGCTTCACTCCCTCTTTCATCGCTTCTGCCTCAGCGACCTCTTCATCCGATTTCTCGAAGATAAATTTCACTTTGAGACCGGTCTTTTCTTCCACAAGCTCCAAAGCGGCAACGAATGGTTGACGGAAGCGGTTCAGGAATCCGTCTCTCGGGCTTAGGAATTTTGTGGTGAGGAGCTCCGTGGCCTCGGCGTCATCCAAGGGGCGGCTGGCGACCACTTTTGACAGCTTGAATTTGCACTCGGGATTCCTGCATTTGAACATGCCATCGTCCTGAGCGAGCTCTGGTGTGCCACACTGCGGACAGGCCACCGGGAAAGGTGGAAACTCGCGATCGAGTGCCGTCTGCGCATAATTCTTCGTGGTCTGGACGACGCTGCGAGTCAGCTCACGAATCTCCGACATGAACTTGTCACGGGAGAAGCGACTCGCCTCCATTTCCTTGAGCTTGAACTCCCACTCACCGGTCATCTCGGGAGAGGCCAGCAGGTCGATTTTCATCTCACGAAGTTGCTCGATAAGACGCAGTCCGCGGTTGTTCACGATGAACTCGCGCCCGTCACGAGTGATGTACTTGTCAGCGATCAACCCTTCGATAATCGCGGCACGGGTCGCGGGGGTTCCCAAGCCACGCTCGCTCATCGCCTCGCGGAGTTCCTCGTCATCCACCAGTTTGCCTGCCGTTTCCATTGCCGAAAGCAGCGTTGCCTCGTTGAATCTGGCAGGAGGACGGGTCGCTTTGTCCAGCACCTCCATCACGGAATTGGTTGCCTTCTCATTGGGCTCGGCGCGCACCAGTGTTCCGTCGTCAGCATCCTCGTCGCTGCCACCGCCCTGCGCTTCTTTTCCGTAAACCTCGAGCCATCCAGCAAATTTCAACACCTTGCCGGCAGTTCGGAATGCATCCCGGTCTACTCGTGTGATCCGCGTCGTCAGCAGCCACTCCGCCGATGGGAAAAAGATCGCCACCGTGCGCTGGCTTACCATTTGATACAGCTTGGCCTCGGCGTCACTGAGACCCGACGGGATTTCCCCGGTCGGAACAATGGCAAAGTGATCGCTCACTTTGGCGTTATCGAAGACTTTCTTGTTCAGTTTGACCCAATCGTTCTTCAGCGCCGTGGCAGCATGTGGAGCCACACCATGCGCCTGGATGCCAGCTTCCGAGAGGTTCTTCAGCGTCTGCTTTACGGTCGGCAAATAGTCTTCCGGCAGGTACCGGGAATCCGTTCTCGGGTAGGTGAGCGCCTTGTGCCGCTCGTAGAGAGCCTGCGCGATCTGTAGAGTGGTCTTTGCCGAGAATCCGAATCGGTTCGCGGCCTCCCTTTGCAGGGATGTCAAATCGTAGAGCAAAGGTGCCGCCTGTTTCTGGGGCTTCGTCGTTTCCTCGATAACGACGGGCTTTCCCTTGCAGCGCGCGACGATCGCTTCCGCCAGCCCGCGCTCCCAGATGCGCTCTGGGCGTGCATGCTCATTTCCCGAATCCTTCTTGAAACCCTCGTCAAACCAGCGCCCAGGGTAGTCACCAGCAGCCACTCCGAAGGTTCCATGCACTTCCCAGTAGTCTTCAGAAACGAAGTCACGAATCTGATGTTCCCGCTCCGCCAGCAGCGCCAGCGTCGGCGTTTGCACTCGACCAACCGGCGTCTTGTTAAAGCCACCCCACTTTGAATTATAGGCGGTCATTGCGCGGGTCGAGTTGATCCCGATCAGCCAGTCGCTTTCAGACCGACACAGTGCCGCATTCGCCAGCGGTTCCATCTCTGAGCCATCACGCAATCTTCCGAAGGCATCGAGAATCGACTGATTGGTCATCGACTGCATCCACAAGCGCTTTGTTGGCTTGTTCACCCCCGTCAGCTTTATGATGTAGTAGAAAATCAGCTCTCCCTCGCGGCCGGCGTCACAGGCATTGATGATTTCCGTGACCTCCTTTCGACCGATCAGGCGCTTCAGGACATTGAGCCGCGCTTTACTGCCATCGATCGGCTGAAGATCGAATTCGTCGGGAATGACCGGCAGGCAGTCGAATTTCCATGGCAGCGACTTGCCGTCGGCAGCAGTCGGCAGCTTCTGCTCCACCAGATGACCGATCGCGGAGGAGATAATCGTCGAATCGCTTTCGAAGTAATCCTTCTCCTTGTTAAACGGGCCAAGTTGTTTAGCGAGAACGCGTGCGAGATCGTTTGCCACGCTCGGTTTCTCTGCAATGATCAAAGTTTTTGCCATGCTGTGCTGCCTGTTATGTCTGGGTCAATATTTAGGGAAATTCTCAGAAAACCGCTCAATCGAACGGTAGATAGCGCCTCTTGGCCCGATTCCGGCGCAACCTACGGGAAGCCCTCGGAATTGGCAACCGGATCTTCCCCGGCCACCCAACCATCGCACAAAGCACTGAAAATCAGGAAAATAGCTTCACATTAACAGCCATTGTGTGTAGCCCGTCGGCCTCAGCCGCATGCCCCGGCGCGCCGAATCCCCCGCCCTACTCCTCCCGCCCTACTCCTCCCGCCCTAGTCCCTACTGGCCCTCTTTGCCATTCGCAGGTGCGTCTGGCGAAACCTTGCTCAACACGACTTTCTGGATGTCCATCACCGCTGAGTTCGCGATCTTCTTTGCCCGAACCTCCACACTGATTCGACCGATTGGCTCGATCTCTGGAACTTCAACCGTCCCCAGCGTTACCGGAACAAACTGCTGAAAACCTCCCGTCTCGATCACTGTGAACGGAAATCGCTGTTCAAAGGCCTCCCCGGCCTCAATCACCAGCTCCGCTTCACTTCCCTCCTGGCCCTTGGCGCAGCCTTGATAAATGGTGACCTCGTAGATGCCCGGGAGTTCCAGCACCACTCCGGGCCAGACTGCATAATCATCGACATTGATCCAATAGCCGAGGCAGAGCTTTTTCGGATTGGGCTCATAGCAGAGGCGCTTCCCCACCAGAAGGGCCTCCTTTGCCCCAAGCTCCGCCACCCCACTGGGATCAGACCCAAGCTGGGCCGTGCCCTCGCGAACAGGGGTGAACGTGAGCCGCGCAATCTTGTCGGCGAAGCCCGGCAGGGTCAGCACTACGGGACACGCTCCATCTTTTGCAATGTAGACACGCGGAATCCCGGACATCGCAGGGCTGGCCTCCCGACCAGGGGCAATCGCCAGCGCCAACGCCTTTTCCTCTCCTTGCACCGACAGTTTCCCATCCAAAGTCTTCACCACCTTCAGCTCGGGACAGTTCAGCTCCAACATCAAGTTGTACATTCCCCAGCGAGGCGCAGGAAACGTCACAGCGAACCCGTCACCCTCCACCTTCCCCTCCTCAGCGCCGATTGTGATCGTTCCGTCAGCGTAGACCTCCAGACCGTGTGACTTAGCGACAACCAGCGAAAACACAGCGAGAGCAAGTGTGAGCGAGAAAAGCGTTGATGGAATGCGAATCATATCCCTATGGGTCACGTGCGCTGGAGAAGGGTCAAGCATCCTCTTTCCCCTGTCAATTGCCACCCCATGAATGCCATTCATCGATCCCATGACAGAACTCATTCTGGATCAATGATCTTTCAGAAGGCATCTGGCGCGTTCAACGCTACCACACAAAGCCAATGAAAACATCCACGTTGCCACTCATACCACTCATAGCCATCAGCCTGATCGCATTTCAGGCGAACAGCCTCGCAGGAGAAATTGCCGGCGCTGTCGACAAGAACCCCTTACCTCCCGCCCCGGAGGCACCCCCCGAACCGAAACCATGGAAGTTCACACTCGATTCCCGCGCGCGTTGGGAATTTGGCGATGAGGACGGACGGGAGGAATCCAACGCCTATACCCTTCGAAACCGAGCTGGCATTTTGCTGGGCCCCTTCGAGGGATTGAGTCTATTTACTGAATATGAAGGCACAGTCACCGCCGATCGCGACAGCTATCAGGCAGCGAGCGTCCACGGCCTCGGTCAGAACAAGACGGTGATCGCAGATCCCGAATCCCATGAGTTGAATCAACTGTGGATGAGCTACAAGAACTGGGACACGGAATTCAAGGTGGGTCGGCAAAGACTGATTCTCGACAACGCCCGGTTCATCGCCAACGTCGGCTGGCGCCAGAACGAGCAGACCTTCGATGCGGTGACAATCAAGAACATCAGCATCGAGAACCTGACATTGTTCTACGGCTACATCAATCGCGTGGAGAGGATTTTCGGTAGCGGAGATATCCAGGCTCCAGCACAGGAAGACTTTGAGGGCGACAGCCACTTGGGAAACATTTCCTATAAGTTCGCTCCCGAACTGACATTGACCGGCTACGCCTACCTCCTGGACTTGAACAATCCCGCTGGAGATGCGGCCAGCAACAATAGCTACGGACTTCAGGCGAAGGGTGCCTTCTCAGTCGGTGAAGGGGCGTCCATTCCCTACCTTTTGGAAGGTGCCTACCAGACAGACGGAGACGACAGCTCCCTGAGCTACGGAGCTTGGTACTATCGTGCCGATGCAGGAATCAACGTGAGGAAAATGACTGTGGGCGCCGGGTTCGAGCACTTGGGCTCTGGCAACGGAACGGGCTTCCAGACACCTCTGGCCCTGCTCCATGCCTTCAACGGCTGGGCCGACAAATTCCTTGCCACACCGGCAGGAGGACTGAATGACGCTTACGTCTACTTCAATGCAGGGCTGACGGACGATCTCGCATTCCAGAGCCAGTACCACTGGTTTGGCCCAGACTCAGGAAGCCTAGATTACGGTCAGGAAGTTGGCGCGGCGCTCGTTTACACGATCAACAAAAACTTCAGCGCGGGTGCCAAGTATGCTCAATACTTCGCTGACGAATTCGCCACCGATACATCAAGATTCATTCTCGATTTTGGATTCAAGTTTTAATTTTACGGTTCACAAGCATTTGCATCGCTCGCAGGGCAGCGATCGACTGGTGAGTTTTGGTGGGACAAGAGTAAACGCTACGTATCCGGCCAAACTCCCGAGGAGGGCGGAATAAGCGAAACATAGTGCCTGCCATTTCATCGGATGATTTCAAAGATGGATGTCAGAGGTTTCGCCTCTCTCGATGCCCTGGACGAGCGCTGATTTCACGTTCTCAGTCTCGGTCGAAATTGCGTAACTACGCGCGGAAGATGGGTCCATGGCCGCCCACTCAGAGCGCGCTCTTAGAGACGCCGTCGTGCGGGCGTCGCCTTCCGGCATCAGCTCACAGTAGCCAATGGCCTCGAGCAAGTTTCCGTGTTGTTCCAAGGCTCCGTGTACAGCGGCTTCCAAAAAGGCCTGCCTGTCGGGGGCGGCGATTGTGTCGATCACTCCGTTGACAAAGCTTCGGTTGACAGGGAGGAAGGCGCCTCAAAAAGTTGTGGTTGGACCTCTTCAAAGCTCTGGAATGTTAGGTTTTGGGGGCTGCTCCAGGCATTGTGAACGAATGGATCAGGGAGCGCTGGAAGTAGGAGTCGTCAGATCAGGTGCATTGCATTCAATTTAAACAGGTAAGCCCGTGGTTTCATTTTTTGGCGCTCCGGTTTTACTTGCAAATCTACCAGCGCGCGGAAACTTTACAAGGATGATCGAACGTCTATTGAAACCAGAAATCGTAACTCTGCTGTCCCGGCATGCGTCTGTGGGGTTACTTGGGCCCCGGCAAGCAGGCAAAACCACATTGGCGTTGGAGATCGCGAAGAACGTGGATTCCATCTATCTTGATTTGGAATCGCCGTCCGACAGAGCCAAACTTGCGGATCCAGAGGCCTATTGTTCTCATTATTCCGGCAAGCTTATCGTGCTGGATGAGATACAGCGAGTGCCCGAACTCTTTCCCGTCCTGCGTGGAGTGATCGACCGACGCCGACGGTCAGGTGACAAGTTTGGGCAGTTTCTTATCCTCGGATCGGCTTCAGTTGAACTCCTTAAACAGGCATCGGAAAGCCTGGCGGGGCGCATTGTCTACCGCGAACTCACCCCTCTGCGTGCGGACGAGTTGGATTGCAACGGATCTCTGGACGATCTATGGGTACGCGGCGGATATCCTGATAGCCTGCTCTCGGCGGACGACAACGCATCTAAAGAGTGGCGCGATGCCTTTGTGATGACGTATCTGGAACGAGACATTCCTCAACTGGGGCCCCGCATTCCAGCAGAGACTTTGCGTCGGCTGTGGACGATGCTTGCCCATCAGCAGGGGGCACTGCTGAATTCCGCTAAGTTAGCCGCATCTCTTGGAATCAGCGGGCAGACGGTCGCCCGATACATCGATCTCATGTCCGACCTTTTTCTGACACGACGACTCCAGCCCTGGTATCGGAACGTAGGTAAACGACTTGTGAAATCCCAAAAAATCTATGTTCGCGATAGCGGACTCGTGCATGCGCTCCTCGGACTGGGCGACCTTGATGCCGTGCTTGGCCACCCAGTCGCAGGAGGCAGTTGGGAGGGGATGATCGTGGAGAACCTTATCGCTGCGGCACCACAGGGAACAGAAGCCTGCTTTTACCGAACTAGCGCGGGGGCTGAGCTGGACTTGGTGCTCGATTTGAATGAGCACGGTACCTGGGCAATTGAAATCAAACGCAGTCTCGCACCCGTCGCTTCCAAGGGGTTTCATCTCGCCTGCGACGACACCGAGGTTGATCACGCTTTCGTCGTCTACCCGGGAGAAGAGAGATACCCAATCAATAGAAAGGCGGACGCCATCGGTCTCAGCGAAATCCTAACACTATTGAAAGACCCTGAATCAGCGCAAACCCAGTGAGAAGCTCTCATGCCGCTACGGCCATTCGAGCGAATACAACGAACCCTTATCGCCTTTCCCGAAGCTTCCGCCACCCAAACCAGAGGCGACTCTGCCCAGCCGGTGCCATGCCATGGCTATGGTTTCCCATGACTCGTTGTCGATCCTCCGATCGCTGGAAGTCCGACACTGGGGAGCCTTCCCGGATATTCCGGCTTCTCCTTCGACACGCGTTCTCTTCAACCCCCCCGCCCAGTCCCTTGGATGCTTCTGACCAGTGTTCTCCAGAGAAGTCAGGCTTCGCCATCTTTGGAAGGTTGGCCACTGGGATTGGCGAAGCGTTATGTGCCTGTCACTTTATATTGTTTTGTCCCTTTATATTGGTTGCCAGCCGGTGCCGTCCCGGGCGCTCGATCGAGACACTTGCGCCGTTGGCGTCGCCCATCCGTCACCATCCGTCACCGAGCGCCACCACCTCGAACGCGCTCAAGACCTCACTCTTCCGGTCAACCCATTGCTGGGAAAGCGGAGGCAGAAGCGGAAGCGGGGAGAGGCGGGGCGGGGTGATCACGGCGTGGGTTCGAGGAGGAGGCGCAGGGAGAGGCCGTCGGCATCCGCCACTGGGAGAGCGGCCTGGCGTTGCCCTGGCGCGGGCGAGGTGACGATGATGGTGCGGGCGGGGACGCCGGGGGCACTTTGGCCGCTGGCGAGCCAGGTGCGCAGGTCGGGCGACCACTGCGGGGTCACGGTGAGGCCGGCGGGGTTCCCCTCGGGCCAGCGCAGGACAAGGGCGGAGCCGGACCGCACGACCGTCAACGGGTTGCCGCCGGGGGTGGTGGGGTCGGTCCCGAAGTAGCGCTCGAAAAGGTCTGGCAGTCCGTCGTGGTCGGTGTCAGCCGGCCCGGCGTTGATGGTGGCCACATAGGCGGCGGTGGTCTCGACGCCGTCCTGCTCCGCGAAGCGCACGAGCAAGGCGACCTTGTTGGTGTGCAGGGAGCGGAGAGTCCCGACGGTGCGGCCGTCGAGAGTGTCGCCCTGGGCGAGGATCTTGACGAGCTTGCCGCTGATGCGCGCGAAGAGGCCGTTGCGGAACTCGAAAGTGATCGGATTGAAGTACCGGGCCGTGAAGGCGACATTTTCGCCATGCACCGAGGGGGTGCCGAAGTCTCGCAGCAGAAAGCCCGGCAGGCCCGGGGCGGGCGTCTCCCAGTCGGCGATGGTCTCGATCGAGCCGTTGTTGCGCCGCAAGAAGATGCCGCCAAAGG
>JAQCER010000103.1 GCA_027618625.1 Verrucomicrobiota bacterium | reverse complement strand
TTGAAGCAGCTTACGGATGGGACAGGGCGAACAGCCGGAGACGCTCGTTCGAGGTAGCCTACGTCGCCAACGTGTCCAGCTTCGACGACAATCAGGCATTTCCGACCGATGCACCCGTGGTTGCCGCGATCGATGGCAATGGAGAATTGATCGATACCGACTACCATCGTCAAGGAGCAGAGATTCGCTGGTTTGGCGACTACGGTCAGCTCGAACCTTACACCGTTGCGGGAGGCTACTATCGCATCGATGAAGGATCCTTTGAATTCGAACTCGGCGGAGGAATCGATTTCGACATGAACGACGACACCACGCTCTATTTGAGGGGTGGCTACAGCTCCAGTGGCGAAGCCCAGAACACTGGCAAAGGCGTGGTGGAAGGGCAACTCGGTATCGAGAAAACTTTTTAGTTCGTTTGGTTCGCAAGTGCTGTTGGCTGTTGGCTGACCGATCGGGATCCATCGATTTGGCGATTTGACGGGGCTCCAGTGTCGCCCTCCGAAAGCGGCAGTGGCTGCCACAGTCTCTACCCGTTTCCGAGGCGCTCGACGCTGCAAAAAATCCGGGAGGTTGGGAGGTTCTGTCTGCCGTCATTCCGGAAAAACCCCTTCCGCTTGAGTTCTCGACAAAAAAGGGGGCGAGCAACTTTCGTCACTCACCCCTTTTCGAGAATGATGGTGGGTGGATGGCTTAATCCGCTTTCGAAGCTGTCTCTTCGGCCTCGGTCTGCCCGGACTCACCTTTACTAGGGGTGAATGTTAAGACTTTCTCACCTTCTTCAAGGGACACAGAAACTGTGTCGCCCTGGTTGATGTCGCCGCGCAACAGATGCTCTGCCAGTAGATCCTCAAGGTTCTTCTCCACCGCACGACGCATTGGACGGGCACCGTAACTCGGATCGTAACCTTCCTTGATGAGGAAGTCTTTTGCTGACCCTTCCAGCTCAAGCTTAATCTCTTTCACCGCAAGACGTTTGGTCACTTTAGAGATCTCAAGGTCCACGATTTTCTCCAGCTCCGGTTTGTCCAGCATGTGGAAAACGATCTGATCGGCCAAACGGTTCAGGAACTCTGGCTTGAATGCTTTCTTTGCCTGCTCAAGAATTTTGTCTCGCATCGCTCCGTAATCCTCGTCGCCACCTGAAGGCGCTCCGAACCCAAGGGTGTTCTGCTTTTTGATCAACTCAGCTCCGACGTTGGATGTGAGAATGATGATCGTGTTACGAAAATCCACCTTTCTGCCGAAGCTGTCGGTCACCGTTCCCTCTTCGAGTATTTGCAAAAGAAGGTGCATGACATCCGGGTGGGCCTTCTCGACCTCATCGAACAGAACCACGGAATACGGACGTCGACGAACGGCTTCCGACAACTGGCCACCTTCTTCGTAGCCAACGTATCCTGGAGGAGAACCAATGAGGCGACTGGACGTGAATTTCTCCATGTACTCAGACATGTCGATCTGGATCAACGCATCCGCATCCCCAAACATAAAATCGGCCAGATTCCGAGCGAGATAAGTCTTACCGACACCCGTTGGGCCAAGGAAAATAAACGAACCGATCGGACGCCGTGGATCCTTGAGGTCTGCACGCGAACGACGTAGAGCCTTGCTAATGGCGACGACTGCTTCATCCTGGCCGATCACCCGAGTTCGCAGCTCTTCCTCCATACGAAGGAGCTTCTTGGTCTCCTTCTGCTCCATGCGTTGCAGCGGAACTCCCGTCCACTTCGACACCACGGCCATGATTTCGTCCTCCGTCACATCGACGCGGTGCTCTTCGTTCTCCCTGCGCCACTCCTCGATCATGACCTCCAGATTCTTCTTCGCCTGCTTCTCACTGTCGCGCAGCTTGGCAGCTTTTTCGAAGTCCTGGTCTTTGATGGCCTGTTCCTTCTCAATGCGGATACCTTCAATCTCAGCCTCAGATTCCTTGAACTCCAGCGGTCGCGTCATCGCCCCGATCCGAGCACGAGCTCCGGCCTCATCCATCAAATCGATCGCTTTATCGGGAAGAAATCTTCCGGTCAGATAGCGCTCAGAAAGCTTTACTGCCTGTTCGATAGCACCATCGGTAATGTTCGCCTTATGGTGCATCTCGTACTTCGGACGGACACCTTTCAAAATCTCGATGGCATCTTCGACATTAGGCTCCTCGACTTTCACAGTCTGGAAGCGCCTTTCAAGCGCTGCATCTTTCTCGATGTATTTGCGGTATTCGTTGAGCGTCGTGGCTCCAACACATTGTAACTCTCCTCGGCTTAAGGCTGGCTTGATGATGTTGGAAGCGTCCATTGCCCCCTCGGCGGAGCCTGCACCAACAATCGTGTGAAGCTCATCGATAAATAAGATAACGTTCTGCGCTCGGCGGATCTCGTCCATCACCGCTTTGATTCGCTCTTCAAACTGACCACGGTACTTGGTACCCGCGACCATCAATGCAAGATCGAGCGTGATTACCTTCTTCTCGCGAAGGAGTTCTGGTACATTTCCGGAAATGATTTCCTGAGCAAGCCCCTCAACAATCGCGGTTTTACCCACACCGGCCTCACCGATGAGCACCGGGTTATTCTTGGTTCGACGGCACAAGATCTGGATCACGCGTTCGATTTCGTCAGCCCTGCCAATCACCGGATCGAGGTCTCCCTTTTGAGCCATCTCGGTAAGGTCACGGCCAAACGCACGAAGCGCCGGAGTCTTGGCCTCCTTCCTTCCGCCGCTTCCCCCAGAATCCTGAAGGTCCTCCTCCTCAGTTTCTGACGGTGTGAAATTGGGATCGAGTTCTTTGAGAATCTCGTTGCGGGTCTTGTCGATGTCGACATCCAGGCTCTTCAAGACCCGGGCTGCAACACCTTCGCCTTCACGGAGGACGCCGAGCAGGATGTGCTCCGTGCCCACGTAAGAATGGTTGAGCGCCTTGGCTTCCCGGCCGGCGAGGGCAAGCACCTTCTTCACCCGTGGGGTGTAAGGAATGTTGCCCACCATCTTGGTTTCGGGGCCTTGACCAACGTGGTTCTCAACCTCCTGGCGGACGGTGCCGAGGTCGAGTCCCATCTTCTGGAGAACATTGACCGCCACGCCCTGACCGAGCTTGATGAGACCCAGAAGCAAATGCTCAGTCCCCACGTAATTGTGATTGAAGCGGTCGGCTTCCTTTCTCGCCAAGGCGAGAACTTGCTGAGCTCTTGGAGTAAAATTATTCATCATCTAATTCGGATTCAGGAGGTTGCAAATCTTCACCTTCCGATGACACCTGCTCATCCTTGGTAAAGATATCAGGCTCTGGAAGGCTTTTCAACTGATCACGCAGGATTTCGGCACGAAGAGTGTCACGCTCGATCGCGGAAAGTTTCCCTTTTGCCCTGATTTGAAGGTGCGCGGGCTGGATTTCCATCAAAAGAGAATCTACGCACATCGCCCATTTCTTCGGCAGCAGTTCCATATCAATCCCAAGACGCAGCATCGAAAGATGATTCAGCGCCTCCTTCGATTCGATAATATGCGAGAACCGCAGCGTCGCATAAGCCCGGCCGATATGGTCCATCACTTTGGCCGGGTTTTCTTCGCGCAACTTTTGCCGGGCATTCCGCTCGTGATTGATAATCTGCAAAATCACCTTCTCCAGGCGGGCGATGATCTCGCCCTCCTTCTCCCCAAGCGTATGCTGGTTTGAGACTTGAAACAGGTTCGCAAGCGCCTCTGTCCCCTCTCCATAAAGGCCACGCACTGCAAGCCCGATCTTGTTGACGGCTTGGACGACCTGATTGATCTGGTCACTCAGAACCAGACCTGGCAGATGCAGCATCGCCGACGCCCGCATTCCCGTCCCTAAGTTTGTCGGACATGCGGTCAAAAAGCCGAATCGGCTTTCGAAAGCGTAGTTCACCTCTTTCTCAAGCTCGGTGTCGAGCGCATCCAGCGCATCGAAAGCACCCTTCAAATCGAGGCCAGGGAAAATCGCCTGCATGCGCAGGTGGTCTTCTTCATTGATCATCACGCTCAGAGTCTGGCCGGAATTCATCACCGCCCCGCTGCCGGCACCTTTTGCTGCATGCTCGCGGCTTATCAGGTGACGCTCGACGAGCACTTGCTTTCGAATCGGAGTCAACTTGCTCAGTTCCTCCGAAAAGGCGTCGCCCATCATCTCAAGCGATTCGACTTTCGCCTTGAGATCCTCCAGAATGGCAACGCGGTCCTCTGTGCGCGCCCATCCCGGAAATGGCACGCCATCCACATTGCGCGCAAGGCGCACACGACTGGTGATCACGATATCGCCATGAGGGCCGGTGACTTCCATCCAGTCTGCCGGTTGTTTTAACAATGATGCAAACTTCATAGCTATTCCTCAGAGGGCCTCCGATTCAGGTTTCTCGTCCGTTGGCAGCGAGTTCGCCTTTGCGCCGGACACAGCACGAGACTCTGTCGTGGAACCACGTTCAGACATCTTCTGGATCTTATCGCGCAACGCTGCGGCGTCTTCGTAGCGTTCCTCGCGAATGGCGCTGTCGAGTTGGGCGCGCATCTCGGCTACCTGCCCCGTCGTCTCATGAGCCTTGGCCACGCCAGAAGGCACCTTGCCCACATGGCGGGTCCCTTTGTGCATCGCTTTCAGCAAGCTTTCCAGTCCCGTGCCAAACACTTGAAAACAATGACTACAGCCCAGCCTACCGGCCTTCTTAAAATCTGCCTGTGTGAATCCGCAACTGGGGCACTCTTTTTCTTTGGAAACGAGTGCTGACTCCTGCCTCTGCTCAGCCACAATTCCCGCCAGCAAGTCCGCTAAAGCGAATCCTGTCGGATCAGTGACGCCCTTGTTCCCGGCGCACTCTTCGCACAGGTTTGCCTTCTGCATCTGACCCTGGACGATCTGGGTCAGAAACACTGTCGCTTCGTTGGATTTGCAAACATCGCAATTCATAGCATGCAAGTCATCCTGAACGGTAGACACAAATCAGGAATTCCCAAGAAGAAATACGTTCAGGAATCCTCGCAATACGCACGAAATCGCCTCCCCTGCGCAGGTCAAATGCGCAGTTTCTGGAATAATCGCACATTCCGCCGCTGCGAACGAACAGACGCTTATTCAATCGGCGTCCCCGTGGTGGTCGCCAGCTCACGAAAACGGGCGATACACTGGCGAGTGATCGCTCCGGGCTTTCCATCTCCAATCCATCGCCCGTCCAATTTCACTGCAGCAATAACCTCCGCCGCTGTGCCAGTCAGGAAACACTCATCCGCGGTAAATACCTCATAGCGGCCGAACAGTTGCTCGATGAGCGGAATCCCAAGCTCCGCGCAGATCCGGATTACCACCTGGCGGGTAATCCCGTCCAAGGCACCTGCTGAAACGGGCGGAGTCAGGATGCGACCATTCTTCACTATAAAAATGTTGTCGCCAGTACATTCAGCCACGTAGCCCTGCTCGTTGAGCATGATTCCCTCTTCCCCACCTCCCTGGATCGCTTCCACTTTGGCCATCACGTTATTGAGGTAGTTCAAGGATTTCACTTGAGGACTCAATGCCGCCGGACACGTTCGACGTGTCGCACATGTCACCAAGGTCAGTCCATTCTCATACTTCTCTTTAGCATACAGCTGAATGGTCGATGCGATGATGATCACCGACGACTTCTCACAGAGATACGGATTGAGTCCCAGTCCGCCCGTGCCGCGGGTCACGACCAGCCTCACATATCCATCCGTAAGCCCATTGGCCCGGATGGTGTCGATCACCGCCTGGATCATTTCCTGTGGCGTCAAACTGATCTCCAATAAGATCGCCTTCGCCGAATCGTACAGTCGATCAATGTGCTCATCCAACTGGAAGACTCGGCCATTGTAGAAACGGATCCCCTCGAAAATCCCATCACCGTAGAGTAGCCCATGGTCAAATACGGAAACCTTAGCATTCTCTTTTTCGTAGAACTCGCCGTCGATGTAGATTTTCATTTGGATACAGATTTGAATTTTCGGGCGTATCATCGCCCAATTCTGATGATCAGCAACTCCTTGTCGCGTTCCAAGGGCTTCCGCCCCGCAGGAATCAAGATCCGTTCGAATCCACAATGGAACCAGCGTGGATTGTCAGGCAACGATCCCCCATTTGAGCGAGATGCTGGTCGTGAGTCACCACCACCAGGGTCTTACCAGCCTCCGCCGTAACGTTGAGAAGAAGCTCCATCACTTCTTTCCCCGTAATCGGATCCAAGTTTCCCGTTGGCTCATCGGCAAACAGAATCTGTGGCTCATTGGTCAGAGCCCGGGCAATTGCAACGCGTTGCTGCTCACCCCCACTCAACTCGGCGGGCAGGTGATGCAAACGATGACCGAGCCCGACTTTATCCAAAAGCTCCGCCGCTCGATCTCGATCCAACTTCCCGGCGATCTGGGAAGGAAGCGCTACATTTTCAAGCGCTGTCAGCTCCGGCAACAGATTGAAGTGCTGGAACACGTAGCCGAGGAAAACATTGCGGATGCGTGCCTGCACCGCTGGGCTGGAATCGTAAAGCGACAGCCCGCCCACCAGCACATGCCCCATCGCTGGCCTCTCCAGGCCAGCGAGCACGTACAAAAGCGTCGTTTTCCCTGCACCGGAAGCCCCGCACAAAAATATCCGCTCCCCTGAGGGGACATGCACATTGACACTATTCAGAACATTGATCCGGGTCTTCCCGATCTTGAAGAACTGAACCACATTCTTTGCCACGAGGCTTCCATCAGATGGCAAGCCGTCGGACAGGTTCTTTAGGGGGACGGTTGCGTTCAGTGAGTTGGCCACGGCTTAAAGAATTCGCACACGCCACCCGAAACGCAAGAGGGACGCCCTTGGCGCCCTCTTGAAAATGACTCGGAAACTCTTGCGGCCCGTCGACCACTCGTTGATTTCTCGTTGACTACTTCCTGGCACCCTTCTTTTTCTTATCTTTCGGCTCTGCAGAAGTACTCATTGCTGCTGCGACCTTCTTGATTTTGCCCAGTGCCGCTGTCTTTGTCGGCGCAGCGGTGCTCTTGCCCGCCTTCGCTGATGCTGACACTTCGGCTCGCCCCGGGCGCTTCGGAGACTTTCCTTTCAAGGCGTCCTTGCGCGCTTGAACCGCCAAGTCCAGAGCCTCCCTATTACCATAACGGCTGATCGAAAACTTTGCCGTACGACGGCCTCCATCGTTGTCATCCCAAGCCGCCTGCCAGTATTCGTATGACTTACCACCTACCGCAGTCGAAACTACGTGAGTAACCCCGGTGACCCCGCTCTTTTTCACTTTCCGCTGAGCGCGTGATACCGCTTCCTGCTTCGCTTTCGGCAATTTCTTTACAGCACCATCACGGAATTCCCGGGCAAGCTTTAACGCTTTGTTCTTCCCTCCACATGATTTGTCAGGAAAATACTTATGAGTCGTTTTTCCGTTAAAAGTCACTCGGACATTCCAGCCGAAGTTCTTTTTCTCTTCCTGCTCGATCCGGCTGATACCGTAGTTAGGTCTTGGGGCCATAATGGGTGGTCTTTCTGTGTTTAAGGTAGGAGTTTCATCTTCCGGGGCTTCGGGTACCTCAAGCCCACGTTGCGCTGAATTTCGGATCCTAGCAAAGCGCGCATCTTCTTTGCAAGGCTATTATTCAGTCAATTTTCGCGGTCACTTCGGAGCCCTCAGCAAGTTAGGTTACCCTCTGATCCGCCGTCGATCTGTCGCAACCCCTCGTAGAGGACGATCGCTACTGAAGTAGCCAGATTGAGACTTCGCGTGCTGTCCCTGCACATGGGCACCCGCAACATCGATGCCTGATTCTGCTCAAGCAGGGATTCCGGCAACCCACGTGTCTCACATCCGAAGAAAAGCCAGTCGCCGCGCTCAAATTTCACATCCCAGTGGGCGCGGGTCGCCTTGGTGGAAAGGAAAAACGTGCGCGCATCGGTAGGCAGCGCACCGAAGAACACCTCAAGAGATTCCCATTGATGGCAATCGACTTGTTGCCAGTAATCCAAGCCCGCACGGCGCACCGTCCTGTCATCCAGAGAAAACCCGAGGGGCCCGACAAGATGCAATCGCGCCCCAGTTCCCAGGCAAAGCCGCCCAACACTCCCGGTGTTCGGCGGAATCTCGGGCTCTACAAGAACCACATGGAAGGTTGGACGCAAAGGAACCATCTCCGCCTAACCTAGGTTATTCATGAAGATCGTAGCGAGACGCGGCAAAAGGCTTCATTTGCAAGGCGCGGGACACTTTTTCG
>JAQCER010000102.1 GCA_027618625.1 Verrucomicrobiota bacterium | reverse complement strand
GCTTGAATCAAAGAGGGGGATCCTTGATGCGTTTCATGATCATCCAGCGATCGCTCGCTATGCAGGATTGGAGCCCGGCAAGGAGGGAGCCACGCTTGTCGAACAACTCGAAGCGTTCATGACTTCGAATGCATTCACATTTCCGATTGTGCTCAAACCCGACATTGGCGAACGTGGAGCGGGAGTGCGGATCGTGCGCTCACTGTCGGAAGCCTCCGCCTACTTGGAGCCAGCCAGGGAAGTTGTCATCGCCCAGGTTTACGTTCCCGGGCGTGAATTTGGAGTCTTCTACTATCGCCATCCAAATGAGGATCATGGTCACATTCTTTCGGTGACTGATAAGCGACTGATTTCAGTAACAGGTGATGGCGAGCGCACGCTGGAGCAATTGATCCTCGACGATGATCGCGCTGTGTGCATGGCAACATACTTCTTCGAGCAATTCGGGGATGCCATCGCCACCGTCCCTCCTTCTGAAAAAGCGGTGCATTTGACGGATGTTGGAACCCATTGCCGCGGCGCATTGTTTCTCGATGGCGGACACCTTATCACGGAAGATCTGTGCTCGGCGATCGATGCGCTGAGCAAAAACTTTGAAGGGTTCTATTTCGGCCGATATGACCTCCGCGTTCCCTCGGAGGAAGATTTGATGCTCGGAAAGAACGTGCAAGTCATAGAGCTTAATGGTGTCACATCTGAAGCTACAGGCATCTACGATCCTCGTCACTCGCTTGTGCATGCCTATCGAACGCTCTTCCGGCAGTGGAAAATCGCATTCGAAATAGGCGGCCAGAATCGCGACCGTGGTGTCGAACCTGTCAGTTTGCGGTCATTGACGCAATTGTTCTTTGAGTTCAAACATCGCAAGTAGAATGAAACTCATCGATCTGGCAGAACTCAGTCCACGCGTCGGCTCCACTTGGGCCGGGCGGTTCGCTGAGCGTGCCCTTGGCATTGACACCGTCAACGGGACTTATGCGCATGCCCTGGATTGCCGCGATCCTGCCGATTTTTTCAAACGATGCATGGGCTATCTGGAGATCGGTGGCGATATCGATGGTGACACGGATTTGGTTGGACTGACGCATGGCCCCGCTATCGTGGTTGCTAACCATCCCTTCGGAGGGCTTGAATCGATCGTTCTAGCCCAGCGAATACTAAGTGCCCGCCCAGACACCAGGCTGATGGGAAATTTTCTCCTGATGCGCATTGAGCCGCTGCGTGAGTGCGTGATCGCAGTCGATCCTTTCGGCGGGAAGAATGCGCCGCGAGCGAATCTTCGGCCGATGCGTGAGGCGATTCGTCACGTCGAGTCGGGAGGCGTGTTGATGGTATTTCCTGCTGGGGAAGTTTCTCATTTTCATCTTTGGGCCGGTGCGGTCACCGATCCACCGTGGTCGCAGCACGTAGCGGCTATCGTCCGCCGGACCGGTGCACCAGTCATCCCCGTTCACGTTCATGGCAGGAACAGTATGCTGTTTCAATTTGCGGGATTGCTGCATCCGCGACTGCGCACTCTGCTGCTACCACGGGAACTGGAAAAAACGCGGGAGCAACGTGCGCATGACCATCGGCCGGCCTGTGTCGGGCCGACAGCTCCAGCGGTTTACGGACAACAAGACGCTGACGGCGTTCATCCGTGCCGCCACCTATTTGCTCAAGCACTCAGCGCAAAACCAGGTCAGGCGTGGTGGCGAACCGACTGATCCACAGCGGGGGGAGCTGGAGCCCATCGCGGAGGCCGTGCCTGCTTCTGAGTTGGCAGAGGAAGTCGCTTCGTTGCCGCCCGGTTGTCTCATGCTGGCGCAGCAGGGGTGTGAGGTCTACGTCGTCAGCCGCAACCAGGCCCCCAGGATCATCGAAGAGATCGGGAGGCTGCGCGAGATCACCTTTCGGGAAATTAGCGAAGGCACGGGACGGGCAAAGGATCTGGATGCCTTCGACGATCACTACGAGCACTTGTTTCTTTGGGCACCCGCCAGCCGGGATATCGTAGGGGCATACCGCCTGGCACGCGTGGACGAGGCGATCAAAGGCCGGGGAAGTGCCGGGCTCTACACCGCGACGTTGTTCAACTTCCGCCCTGGCTTTGTCCAGCGGCTTGACCATGCGATCGAGCTGGGTCGATCCTTCGTCGTCGCCCGGCATCAGAAGCAACGCCATTCGCTCATGCTGCTGTGGTGCGGCATTTCTGCTTACATCGATCGCCACCCGGGCTATCATACCCTGTTCGGGCCGGTCAGCATGAGCCAGGACTACACGTCAGTCTCAAAGCAGCTGCTGGTCTGGTTCATTCGCAAATCGTTTCGCCACCCCGTCCTGTCTCGGCTCGTCCAAGCGACGCGCCCATTCAAGACCGACAATGCCCTCGATGGCCAGCGCGACACCATCAGCACGTGCCTGCAAAGCATCGACGACGTTTCCGCCCTGATCTCAGAACTGGAGGCCGACGGCAAAGGAGTGCCCGTCCTGTTCCGCCAATACCTGCGCATGAACGCCCTGCTCATAGGGTTCAACGTTGATGAAGAATTCTCCAGCGTCCTCGATGGTCTACTCGTAGCTGACCTCCGCACGGCCGATCCTAAACTCCTGCGACGTTACTTTGGTGATGAAGCCCTCCAGCGATTCATGAATTTGCATGGGATTGGGGTGGCGGATCCCGAGCCTGAGTCGGTGGCGTAGAAGGGGATTGAGGGCTGTAGAATGCGCGGCGGCTGACGTCCAGCAACTCAACTCGCACTTGCGGCGAATCCTCAACCGCCCCAGATCATTACGGTTCTGGCTCTTACCCATCTTTGCTAAGCTAAAGGAGAAGCGCGTTGTGAGCCAGGAGCAATTGAGCAATTGAGCAATGGAGCAATGGAGCAGGTCGCGGCTCCGAGTCCTTGTTCCGAACACATCCTCCGACATCCTCGACTTGCGCCACCAGAGGATTCGTCAATCCCCGGGTCCCGGATCGAATCGCTTCGCCTCGAATTTTCGATCCGCTTCGCCTTTCCGTCGTCGCACCTGGAACAAATCGGTGGCCTCGCGCCGCGCCGATTTCCTGTCACCTTCTCCCGTGCGAGAGCGACAACGCCCCGTCGTCGCGGAGACCCTCCGGAAGTCTGGATTCCCAGAAGAGCGGAAGGCGGCGCTGCTGGAGGCAGCGGAATGAAGTGAATCGGAGGTGCCGGTGTCGAGTTCGCCAACGTTCGGGGGCAAGGCTCAACAGCACCCAGCCCCGAGCCCTCAGCGTGCTTTCCACGCTTCCTCGACGTCCTGGTCCCCAGTCACCCAGCCAGATGGTCAGCACGCGGGCCTTCGGTCCGCAGGGTCAGGTGCTGGCGTCTCCGCGCGCTCACGACGATCCTTTTGAGTTCCGCTACCCGGACGGAGCCCGCCGCCGCAAAGGCGAAGACGTCCGCCCGGTAAGGAAGGTCGGGGCTCATGAGGCGGAAGCACATCCACTGGCGCTCATGCACACTTGGATCCTGTTCGTTCAATGCTGGATCGAACTGCGATAGATTGAGCAGGCCGTGTTCGAAGGTCGGCAGGAACGGGCGCAGCGGTGAACTTTCAGAAAGATCGAAAAGATCTTAGAGCAGTGTGGCCATCTCCATTATGTGATCTTGCTGGGAGGAAGCAAAACAAAGACGACAGATGATGGTCCGTCGCGGTCGACCTTGGGCATTCGCTTTACGCATCAATCCGCTCCAAAGAGTTCCGATTCACTGGCTGGTGCCGCCGGATCGAAGCGTGCTGGTGGCGACCACTTGCCGTCGTCGCTTCGAACGCGGGCAACGACTTTGGGCCATGCCTCCAATTGATCGACAACAATGGTTCCACCTGAGAATTGTAGTCCCATCAGGCTCGGAGTGATCAGAAAATCTGAACTGTCGAGACTTTGATTCAGCCCGTGGATGGCCAGCACGTTTCCGGATTTCTTAAGCTGTAATGTGGCAGGTGCGGAAAATGCCTGCCACATGAGTGCTTCAGAGTCGTTGCCCTTTTCTGGTGCGCGGGATTGCCAATCCAGGTACGGAGGAGCATTTGCGGCAGCAAGCCGGGATCCGTTCAGGTAGGCGACAAAACCATCATCGAACTTCATTCCAAGAACCATGCGATCGAACGCGGTGGTGCTGACATCGAAATGCGACCGAAGGTAGATCGTCAGATTCCGTCCGCGCAAGGTTTCGCTGACATCGAGTCTGATGGCGGACAGGTAGTCACCGTCATCATCGTAACCGACTCCCGGGATTCCCGCTGTCCAGCTCAGGTCATCAAACTCTGGCAGATGCCAGTGTCCGTCGGCCTGATCGTCAGTCGGCACCAGTGAACGGATCGGTGCATCAGCGGAGAGCAAAACGGTTTTCTCAATCGTGGGTTGCTTGGCTTCCCTGGCGTCAGGGTTCAAATCTCCATCGCCTCGCAACGGGTCCGTACCGTCGGTCGTGAAGTAAATAGTGCCGCCATCACTCATGAGGAAAAGGTTGTCGCCTCTGCCTCGAACAAACTTGGGGGGAAGCTGTCCATCATACCAGCCGCGCCGGACAAACTGGGAGATCACTGCGTTGCCCCGACCCTTCAACCAATTGCGGCTGCGATCGACGGCGCGTTTCCAATCGGTGGGAGTCCGCGGCTTGGGAGAACTGGCATCGCCCCAACGCGCTGAGTGGGCGAGAATCGCCTTTTCGATCTGGGCTGCGTGCTTGTTGAGCCGCGCTACGGCGACGTCGTCTGCGAAAACTCCTTCCCCAAAGAAGTGCATCTCAGTACGCTCTTTGAAACGCTTCCGATACTGAGCGTTTTCAACGAGGCGAACGTGGAGAGAATAAGGATTGATATACTCGGGACGTGTCAGGGTGGCGTTGTCCGAGAGCGTCATGTCGTAGGTGCCGACATCGAGGGTGTGCTCCATGTCATGGGCGAAATACTTGAACCCGTCCGGCTGCTTTCTGTTGTAGATCGAGTAGTAGTTGTTTGGCCAGGAGACATGCACTCCGCCGGGGCCGTCGTTGTTGCCAGTGTAGAAGAGGATCAGCATATAGTCGATCAAGTTGTCGATATCGAGCAACCTCTCGAACTCTGGGGCACGGCTGCCGTCGAGCCGCATTCCCTGAACGGCAAAGTAGTCGGCATCGTTGCGGAAGCCTTTGACGGCAGCTCGGAAAAGCCTGGTCAGTGCGTCGCTATTCCCGGCAGCGACTTGTCCCTGGGTTTTGATCACATCAAAATCGTCTTTGTCGCCGTCCAGATAGGAAGCGCCGTAAGAATCGGTGACGCGCTCCTGGGTCTGATAGATGCCCCAGTAGTTTCCGTTAAGGTAAAGGTGATAGAATCGGCTTCGCGTGTATGGCTGTCCCATGGCTCCCTGCGAATCGCGGGCGAACACGTCTCGCAGTAGCGTGTTGCGGGTCGAGCCACCCATCGCCCATGACCAGTTGAGGCTGGTGCGGATGTCGATAAAGTCGAATGACTTGACGCCCTCTTCTTCGAACAATGGATACTTGAGTTTGGCGCTGCCATATTCACTGCGGAAGATGAGACGCATGGCGTGCTTCGGATTGCTTGGCGTGCGGCTGAAGCCACCGCGCAGGCGCAGTCCTGCGTTCACCTGAAAGCCTTCGGTTTTGCCGTCCGGATCGATGAGTTCGAAGGATGAGGGGCGCTCCCACTCGCGGCCTTTCTGCTGAGGATTGGCGTAAATGCCGCGATCGGGATCGAACAGATTCTCGATGCTCGTGACCACGGACAAAGTGGGCAGCGATCTCAGGGCTTCCTTCACCTCCGCCGGGGTCGCCAGTTTTTCGACAATGTCAGGGTCCATGCCGTAGTCGAGAACCTGACCATTGACCTGTCCCTCTGGCCAGCCCTCCGGGGCTTCTCCATTGGAGGATTGGTGCACGATGTCGTCCAGGAATAGATAGGTGCGCGTCATTACCGGTGATGATTTCCAGTTACTGCGCACCGCGATTGCACGCAGCGTTGTCGTGTGGTCGACGGTAAGTTTTCCTGTGAGTAATTCTCCGTTCAATGGAGAAGGTTCCGAGCCATCGGTTGTGTAGCGGATCTCTACGTCGGGCGTCGCGGATGCCAGTTCGAGATCGAAGGGAGCATCGTAGAATCCGTGTGGCTTGCTGGCGAGGACAGGCTCAATGATCCCGTCCAGAGCCTGATCATTCGCTTGCATTGGCGTCGGGCTGGCCAGGAATTTAGGCGTGCCATTGACATCGATTCGAAATCCGGTGTCGTCCAATGGCAGGCCGTAACTGACATCCGTGTGTTGCGGAACATCGGAAAATTCCAGCGCATGCGCGATGGTGGTGCCATCCGGCTTCACCAGTGCCAGATACTCGCCGTCTGCTGACAATTTGAATGATGCATGTGGCACCCGAGCGTCTGTAACTTCGTTGGCATCAAGGCCGCTCGCGAAGATGACCTGAAAGCGACCAGATCTCAACGGGATGGCAGGGAATTGCCACTTGGTCAGGTCAGCCGGATCGTCGGTCAGATACCACCCGGCGAGATTTTCATTGTCGGGGCCTGGATTGTAGATTTCGATCCAGTCCGAATGTTCGCCCCGCCAGTCAACCAGCGATGAAGCATTGTCGCAGAGAACTTCCGAAAGAACGGGTGCTGCGGGGCTGCGCAGAGCGGAACCTGCGGCTGCCAGTGCGATCGCCACAATCATCAATCGGGGGAATCCACGAGAAATCATCTGCATACGCTGGAAGAATCACCGTAAAATAGCAACAGTGGAATGAATCCGTCAGCGACTCCAGGCCGCCTCTGAAACATTGCCGAAATCACTGGCAATTTTTGTTCGCTTGCCATTACTCCGGACGTCAAGGACCCAGAGGGCATCGTCCTTGAGGTAGGCAAGGTGCCGAGAATCGGGAGCCCAGCTCGGGCTGTGGCCGCCTTCAGTTTCCTCCAGAACCGCGGTTTTCCGGGTGCTCATTGTAAAGACTGCGATTTGACTGGTTGGGCCGGTGCCTGTCGTGAATGCGATGTTTTGTCCGTCGGGTGACCAGTCGGGCTCAGAACTCTCCGCCTGTTCTGCAACAGGCAATGCTTCCGCGACTCCTCCCAGTGACGAAACGTAACAAATATGTGACCCCTGGCCTTCTTCGTTCGTTCGTGCGAATGCTACGTGCCGACCGTCTGGCGACCATGAGGGACTGTTCTCAATCGCCGCATCCTGTGTGAGCCGACGGGCTCTGCCCCCCAGAGCCGTCGTGACGTAAAGATCCGTAGTGCCAGAGTAACTCATGGTCACCGCGAGGCGTTCACCATCGGGAGAGAGTGTCGGGTGAAGGTTGTCTCCAGGGGCATTGATGAGTCGTTTGCTTTCTTCGGAGACAAGGTCAACGGCCCAGATGTCGGCGAATCCGTCCTTGATCGCCGTGTAGACGATCCTACCATTCGTGAGGCTGATATTGGGGTGAATCCCTTCGAGTTCCGGATCAGTCGTGACCTGACGAATGTCCGCACCATCGCTGTCGCAGAGGTAGACTTGTCGCTTCCCGCTGTTGTCACTGACCAAGGCGATCACGCTTCCTGCGATCCCTGGCCGCTGTGTCACGATTTCTGTGAAGTCGTCAGTCAGGCGATGGACGTTCTGACGAAGATTCGGACTTTCGTAGCGGCGCTGCAGGAGAACGCGTCCATCCGGCTTGAAAATGACGGCATCGACCCAGCCACCTATGGCCTCGGCGTGGATGCCGTAGCCGTCAGAACTCTCGAAGCTAATGACTTCGACGGCGCCGCTGCTCTGAAGATCTGCTCGAACCAGCCCGGCAGTGGTCTCGCCGGCGTCACCGCGGAAGGTGCCGACAAAAACCCTGGGCAAAGGGCGCCCTTCTTGATCATCGACCGCCTGGGCAACCGGGGCTGTCAACCGTGGATCGCCCCCTTGGGCACTCGCCACCGAAGCGATCACCGCCAGGGAGCTGGCGGTGACGCGGATCATTTGCAACGTGATGCAGGCTTTGGTGGCGAATGGGAACAATTGTTGATAATCAAGCACGCCTGAAGGCTTTACGCAATCGAAGCTCTGAAAAACGGTTCATTTTGGTTGGTACGGGTTTCCTGGCGCTATCGTCCTGCTCTTTCGAAAGCAGGGTTCGGCCAATTTTGGTGAAGCATTGCTACGAGGGTCACTCTGGGGACAGTAACAGTGACGATTGACGAAACGGAGGGGCGCCTGCTGCTCGATTCTGCGACAAGCTAGCTGGGGGGATGGGTTGCTCGAAGGTTTGAAACTACGGGGGACGCACGAGGATGGGATACGCTGGTCTGGTGGG
>JAQCER010000101.1 GCA_027618625.1 Verrucomicrobiota bacterium | reverse complement strand
AGAAGCGCACCGCTCAGGCCGACTCATCCGGATCCGCCGATCCGCTGATTTCCTTTGCTCCCTGAATCATCCGACAAAACTCCTTTTTGGTCGCTCTGAGATGCTCACCGCCTTCCGGATGTGCTGGATCGATCTTCTTGTAGTCCACTGCCATACGCTGGAGGTAGACGATTCGGTAGAGTTCGGTGCCCTTTTGCCAGAGCTGATTTTGATAGAGTCTCATCGTTGATTGCGGAGTTCGGCTACGGACCTGGCTCGTTTTATGAAGAGAAAGTTGTTGGGAAACAGCTTGAGATCAAGGAGCGATTCTGATTCTGTGTTCATGCCTCCACCCCTCCACCCTATCTGATGTTGCAGTTTCGCGTTCCCACGGCGTAGTCTCTGATCAGAGCGCCTCACGGACTTCTCGGAATTGGGAGATTGCAAATTCCAAGTCTTCTTGCGTGTGAGCGGCTGACAGTTGGACGCGAATGCGAGCGTTGTCTTTCGGCACGACGGGGTAGGAAAACGCGATGACGTAGATGCCGCGTTCGAGCAGGCGATCTGCCATTCTGACAGCAAGCCTGGCATCGCCGAGCATGATCGGGGCGATCGGGTGTTGGCCGGGAACAATGTTGAATCCCGCGTCGGTCATGGCTTTGCGGAAGTAAGTGGTGTTGGCGCGAAGCTGTTCCCTGAGATCTGCGGATTCCTGTGCCAGTTCGATGGCCCGGATCGATGCTGCGGCGACGTGAGGGGCAAGTGAGTTGGAGAACAGGTAGGGACGCGACCGCTGGCGAAGCAGTTCGATCACCTCTTTACGACCACTCGTGAATCCGCCGCTGGCACCTCCCAGAGCTTTTCCCAAGGTGCCAGTGATGATGTCCACGCGATCCATGACGCCGTGGAGTTCGTGAGTGCCGCGCCCGTTTGCTCCAGTGAATCCGGTGGCATGCGAATCATCCACCATGACCATGGCACCATACTTGTCGGCGAGATCGCAGATCGCCGGGAGATTGGCAATGTAGCCGTCCATCGAGAATACGCCGTCTGTTGCGATGAGCTTGTGGCGTGCGCCTTGGCCTTGTTTCAGCTGCGCTTCGAGATCTGCCATGTCGTTGTTTGCATAGCGAAACCGCTGGGCCTTGCACAGACGGATGCCATCGATCACGGAAGCGTGGTTCAGTGCATCGGAGAATACGGCATCTTCTGCGGCCAGAAGTGTTTCAAAGAGGCCGCCATTGGCATCGAAACAGGAGGAGTAAAGAATGGTATCCTCGGTGCCCAAAAACTCGCTCAACTTGGCCTCAAGTTCGCGATGAATTTCCTGCGTCCCACAAATAAAGCGCACCGATGCCATGCCGAATCCCCAGCGCTGCAAAGCCTCCGTGGCCGCTTTCACGATTTCTGGGTGATCCGCCAGGCCCAGATAATTATTGGCACAAAGGTTAAGGATCTGGTCGCGACCAGACACGCCGATGTGCGCGTCTTGTGGAGTGGTGATCACGCGTTCGTGCTTGTAGAGCCCGGCATCGCGAATGCTGTTGAGTTCGGAGCGAAGGTGTTGGATTAAGAGGTGCTGATTCACTGGACACTGAAAGCACAGTCGCTGAAGTTTGCAATCGACGCGTCGAGTGCGCTCTCGACCTTGGTGAGGATTTCCACTAGCTGTGGCTCATGATTGGCCATCCTTCCTTGAATAACATCACCGAGTTCCGTCCGAATTTTGTCACGCATCTGGAGTGCGGGCTCACTGGCCAGAGATTCGAACGCGGTATTGTTCACGGATTGTCGGATGCGGGAAAGCCATTGCTTGTGAAGTATGATCTGGAAAACCTTGGGCGCTCGTTGACCCGTGAGATGCTGAAGGAAAGGCCTGCAGACTTGTGGCGCTATCGCGAATTCCTCCCCGTTGTCGATTCGGCAAATGTGGTCTCGCTGAGTGAGACGATGACGCCCATTGTGCCTGCGCCGAAGCTTGGGCAGAATGTATGGGTCAAGGACGAGGGGCGATTGCCGAC
Source organism: Verrucomicrobiota bacterium (assembly GCA_027618625.1). Taxonomy (GTDB): domain Bacteria; phylum Verrucomicrobiota; class Verrucomicrobiia; order Verrucomicrobiales; family DEV007; genus JAGROY01. Next base: position 6,297 of record JAQCER010000101.1, on the reverse strand, counting down.
CGGATCGTTCAAGGCGCGCGGGCTCTGCATGGCCGTGAGCATGGCGAAGGAACTGGGCATCAAGCGCATCGCAATGCCGACGAATGGCAATGCCGGCGCGGCGCTGGCGGCGTATGCATCGAACGCCGGAATCGAGGCCTTCGTGTTCTGTCCCGAGGATACCCCTGAGGTAAATGTCAGGGAAATTGCGCTTCAAGGTGCCAGGGTCTGGCGAGTGAATGGCCTGATCCACGATTGCGGCCGCATCGTCCGTGAAGGTGTTGGGCCGATGGGATGGTTCGATCTGTCGACGCTCAAGGAGCCCTACCGCATCGAAGGAAAAAAGACCATGGGCCTCGAGCTGGCCGAGCAACTCGGGTGGCGGATGCCAGACGTCATTTTCTACCCGACCGGCGGCGGAACTGGCTTGATCGGAATGTGGAAAGCCTTCGCAGAGCTGGCTGAGCTGGGATGGATCGGTAGCAGGATGCCGAAGATGATCGCCGTGCAGGCATCCGGCTGCGCGCCCATCGTTCGCGCATTCGAGCAAGGAGTGGAATTTGCTGATGAATGGAAGGACGCGCACACGATCGCCAGTGGCATCCGAGTGCCCGTGGCAGTAGGCGATTTTCTCATCCTGCGCGCCGTGCGGGAGAGCGGCGGTTGTGCAATGACCGTCGACGACGAAGCGATCCAGCTTGCCCAGATCGAAGCCGCCCGGCGCGAAGGCATCTTGCTCTGCCCCGAAGGCGCAGCAACCCTCGCCGCTTACTGGAAGGCGATCGCCAACGGATCAATCGGTGCCGACGAAGAAGCCATTCTGTTCAATTGCGCCAGCGGGCTGAAATATCCCATGCCACCGGCCGAGGATCGCATCGACATGAATGCCCCGGTCGATTGGATCGGGCTGCGAGGTTGAGAGCGAAACGACCCGACGGCAAGAACCTCATTTGCGGTCTGACCAAACGGCGAGCTGATTGCCTGCGGGATCCTTGAAGTGAAAACGTCGACCGCCTGGGAAGGGATACGTTTCTTTCGAAATACGTCCTCCGTTCGCTTTGATTTCGTCTTCGATCACTTCGAGTTGCGCTGAATAGATGACGATGAGCGGGGCCACTGACGCGGGCATTTGCTCAACTCTGGCAAAGCCACCATTCAATCGGCCATCGCGAAAGCTGGTGTAGCCTTCTCCCCAGTCAGTGAAATCCCAGCCGAAGACGCTGTGGTAGAAGTCCTTTACGGCAGGGAGATCCGTCGCTGGAAATTCGATGTAATCGATCTGGCGTTCGTGTTCAGAGCGGTCTTCCTTCATTTTGATTGCGGAGGTAAAGGCGTTGTTCAAAAGCATCTGTGGACGTGAGAACTTCCTCGAGCGAAAACAGATGCTCAAATTCGGGGAGGTAGGTGTCTCCTTCGTAGGCATCAAAAACGTAAGTGAGGTAGAGTGACGCGCAAGCGGGAAACAATGCTTCGTACAGTTGTCCGCCGCCGATCAGGAAAGCATCGCCGGTGATCCCCTGATGTTGAAGCTGGTCGATGCCGGAGATGAGGATGGCTCCCGGTGTTTCCGATTCGGAGAGGCTGCGGCTGATGACGATGTTCTGCCTTCCAGGGAGTGGCCGCCCGAGAGACTCCCACGTGCGGCGGCCCATGATGATGGCATGGCCGGTTGTGAGTTGTTTGAAGCGCTTCAGATCCTCCGGTAGATGCCAGGGCAGGGCGCTGGCTCTTCCGATGACGCGATTGCTGGCCATTGCAGCGATGGCATGCAACTTGAACGGCAGAGGGAGGGACTTAAGTGCGGGGATCAAACGAATCTTGGAAAATCGGTAGGTGACAATGTTAGACGGCGACGGGAGCCGTGATGACGGGATGGGGGGCGTAACCTGCCAACGTGAAATCTTCGAATACGAAATTGTCAATCGAAGTGACAGCAGGATTGAGTTTCAGCACTGGAGCAGGACGAGGCTCGCGTGAAAGCTGGAGTTTTGCCTGATCGATGTGGTTGCTGTAAAGGTGGAGATCACCGAACGAATGCACGAAATCGCCAGGTTTCAGATCGCAGACCTGCGCGACCATTAGTGTCAGTAGCGCGTAAGAGGCGATGTTGAACGGCACGCCGAGAAAGATGTCGGCGCTGCGCTGGTAGAGTTGGCAACTGAGTTCGCCGTTCCGAACGTAAAACTGGAAGAGAAGGTGACACGGTGGCAGTTTCATTCTGGGGATATCCGCCACATTCCAGGCACACACGATCAGCCGCCGGGAATCGGGATTGGCCCGGATTTGATCGATAACCTCCTGGATCTGGTCGATGGCTGGCTTGCCGTCCCCCTGTTCCCATGCACGCCACTGTTTGCCGTATACGGGGCCCAGATCACCATTCTCGTCTGCCCATTCATCCCAGATGCGAACGTTGTTCTGTTTCAGATATTCGATGTTGGTGTCCCCTTTGAGAAACCATAGCAGCTCGTGGATGATCGAGCGGGTGTGGAGTTTTTTTGTGGTCAGCAGGGGGAAACTGTTGCGAAGGTCGTATCGCGCCTGGGCTCCGAACACGCTCAGGGTTCCCGTGCCGGTGCGGTCACTGCTGGTCGTGCCGTGATCAAGCACGTGCTGGAGGAGGTCAAGGTATTGGCGCATCGCTGGAGAGAATGTGATTTCGCGTCACGATGCTGTCCAGGTGAAGAGAGGCAACAAAAAACACCAGTCTTTGCTGTGTTGGCTCGGGCTGCTGACCTCGGCACTGCTCTACGGATCCTGCTGCCGCCCGGTCGAAACGGGAGGCAGACATTTGTCTGGTCGACGGAACGTCCGCTCAGTCGCGCCCTTTAAGCAGGTACGCGAATGCAACGACTCCGAGACACAGGAAGATGACGGCTACGGTAATTCCCCAGATAATTGGCATACGCGAGTGATAGCTGAAATGTCGTGCATTTCCACAGAAAACTTGCAGCAAATCTTGTCTCGCCAGTCTGCGATTTGGTCAGTTTGACCTAATTTTGAGTCACGGCGAGTCGGAAAAAGAGTCCCATTTCCGTGGAATCTGACGGGGTTGAGTGGCGCACGATCACTTTTTCGACCGCGCCGGATTGTGTGATCGACACGACTACCAGATCATCGCCGGTCGGCTGCCAGTCCTGCAAGTCGGACGTGGATTCGACTGTATAGGTGATGCCTGCAGCGGTGTAATTAACACCCGTCGTGCCAGTGCCGCCGGGGATTTGGGCATATTGGAAGGACAAAAACGTTTGCCCGCCATTGGTAATGGTTCCTGCGGCGATGGGATAGTTTTGAAGGTCTGCCTTTTGCGGATTCATTCCGAGGGCCGTTTCCAACAGAGTAGAAATCCCATCACCGTCGGGATCGGTTGCTTGGACTACATCTGACATGTTTCCAGCTCCGGGAGTCAGTTTCCCGGCTCCGGTCAGCCCAAAATGCTGAGTTTGGTCAAAAGCAAGGGAACTATCGCCAGCGATCAGTGATCCTCCGTACCAAGCAGCGGCGGAATGCGCCGTATTTTTCCCCCTTTTTCTGGCAAAGGCGTCTGGCTCAAATCCTGTTTGGCTAAGATCTGCCAGGGCGTAGTTGATTCCGATGTGTGCAGCAAGTTGAGTGTCGTACTCGCGGTACCCAACGCTGTCGACCAAGGCACTCCAGGGTGTGGTGTCGAAGCCGTTGAGATCGTCCGTCTCCAGGTCGATTCCGGTGTCGCCGCTGAATCCTCGAACCAGGAGCAGGCAAAATTCGTTGTTCGAGCGACTCAGGTCTCCGCTGCCGCCGAGGTCTTCCAGATCGAAACCAAGCGGATCAATCATCGATGTTGCCGCATCCACTTCCACTTTGTAAGGGCCGCCTGGGGGAATCGACTCGGGGTAGCCGTCACCGATTAGGGCCAAACCATTGGAGCCCGTCGCGAAACCATCGAGGTTCCACGCTTCCATGATGGTGCCAGTGTTAGTGCCTCTAACGTCGATGAGCAACAGGTGGTAACCCTCAAGACTCTGAGCGCCCCCGCTGGTGCCCAGTAGCTCGATAAATTCCAGGTCAGTATCGGCTCCGGCTGGGTTTACGACGACCTCGTTCAACAAGACTGGAGCGTTGCTGGGAGTTGCTGCGTGATTCAGACCCCCGGGCGTGCTGCCTCCCTTAAAGGGGCCAAACCATTTGTCTCCGTAAGCAATTTCTCCGCGGGAACCACTGCCGTCGGCATTGGCGACGAAACCTCCCCCATACCAGGAGGCCGCTTGGTTCGTTGCGATGTTACCGGGAATTCTGGCGACATGGTCGGGCGTGAATTCCGCCTGCTGAATGTTTGCATTGGTGATTACACCACCGAGTGTTGCAACGCCAACGCTATCCTTCACCTCAGTCCATGGAGGGCTGTTGACATCCAGCATCGTCGTTCCTAGCGTATAGCCTCTGACGACTAGAGCAACGTAATTGTTGTTCGGGCCAAAGTCTCCCTTGTCCACTCCGTCAGGGTCTTCGATGTGGGTGGTCCGTTCGATGAACGGACGGAACTCAGTGGGAAGCAAGCTCACATCGTCGGTATTGTCCCCCATGAGAAGCAGGCCATCCGGGCCGGTCGACAGTGCTGAGAGGTCGATCGCTTCTGTGATCTCCGGCGGGCCCGATGCATCAATGATCACGAGGTGCAAGCCATTGAGGCCATCGATTCCACCGGAGGTGCTCATGATTTCGATGAATTCCTGTCCATCCTCGAATTGCTGGTTTTGAGGATTGAAGACGTCCGGGGGATCGACACTGAGTTCATTGATGAGGATCGTGCTATCTGGGCGTTGAGTCGCAGCCGCAGCCAGATTGGGGCGACCGGGAGTGGCCTGTCCCCGGAATCCGCCGAAGAAGCTGCTGTTGAAACTGATATTCGTGGGGCTTGATCCGCCATCCGGGCCACCGTAGGTGCCGCCATACCAGGAGCTGGCAGAGTTGCCGTCCATAGATCCCAACTTGCGCGAGATGCTGTCGACATTAAATCCCAGAGCGGCGAGATTGCCGCCAAATTCCGCCGCATAGCCAGGTACGCCAGTGGATACTCCGTTGACATATTCATCAGAACTGATGGAGTCGTGTACCTTGGCCCACGGTTTAGTATTCAGTGTGCCATTGTCATCTGGATCAAGATCCATCCCGACAGTGCCGGTAAACCCAGACACCAACAGAAGCGTGAAGCCATCGTTCGCTGCAATGTCCCCAGAGCCGAATCCTGCGGGCTCACGGAGAACTGTCGCTGGATCGAGCAGGTTGCCCCATGGCTGGGACACCTGATAGTCGTCGCCAATCAACATGAGGCCATTGGCACCAGTAGAGAATCCCGACAGGTCCCAGGCTTCGCGAATGTTGCCCCGAAGATTCTGCGGCTGGCCGGTGTCTGCGTCATTGTCGCTTTTGGAATCGATGACGACGAGATGGTAGCCATCGGTGATGACGGAACCTCCATTCACACTTGTGAGTTCGATGTATTCGAAATTGGCGTCGTTGTCGGGGGGAGGGTTGACGTTGATCTCGTTGAGACGAATCTCAGCCAGGGCGGCACTCCCTGACTGGTTGCGTCGGCCAGGTGTGGCCTGGCCTTTGAAGCCCCCGAAGAATTGGTCAGAGAAGGCGATGTCCGTCGGGAGGGTGCCCCCGATTTCGCCACCATACCATGCTCCGGCGCTATTGGGAGTCAGGTTGCCCTCGATGCGTGATAAGTTGTCAGGGTTGAACGCGGCCTGCGTCAGGTCTGCGAGTGCATAGGTGCGATTGACGCCGCTTTCGGCCAGTCCGACGGAATCGACAATAGCGGACCAAGGTGTGGAGTCGAGCACTCCATTGTTGTCTGCATCCAGATCGGCATCCTGCAGTCCGGTAAAATTTCTTACGAGCAACAGGGAGAACACATCGTTAGGGCCGATGTTGTCATCCCCTAATCCAGCTGGGTCTGCGCCTCGGGTTTCGGCTTCGATGGCTGCGCTCCAAGGGCCTCCTTGCGGAGCGGTATTATACCCGTTCCCCAATAGCAGCAGGCCGTTGCTACCAGTGCGCAGGCTGGTGAGAGCCCACGCTTCTTCCACTTTACCGACGTTGGCACCAGAGGTATCGAGGATGATCAGGGTCAAATCATTGGTCGATTCTTCACCGCCGGACGTGCTCTTCAGTTCGATATACTCAAAGTTGCCATCGCCCGTGACTGCGATCGCATTCGGCGGATTCACGTGGACTTCATTGATCAATATCTCCGCAAGCACCGAACAGGGCATGCAGGTAATGCCGATGAAGAAGGCGGCAGCGACTCGGTGAGATTTGGGGATATTCATG
>JAQCER010000100.1 GCA_027618625.1 Verrucomicrobiota bacterium | reverse complement strand
ATAAAGTCCCGGGCGCTGGAACTGCGCGGAGGCCGTGGCGCCAGCAGGATGCAGGGTCGCATTGGCAGCAGGGCCTGACCAGATGTAGGTCAACGCAGCACCTTCAGGATCCGAACTGCCACTCGCATCGAGCGCGAACGTTTCCGAAAAATGGAGATTCTGCGAGCCCGGATCGACCGTCAGATCGACATACGGAGCCGAGTTATCCGGCTTGGTCACCGATATCGATGCCGTTTGAGCGTCGCCACCCACAGCAGGCTTGCCGAAGTGATCCACACCGCGGAACGCGAGCGCATTTTCGCCCTGCCTGAGGACGACGTTGTCCATGCTCCAGTGTGTATCATCGATCCACCGAAGGGTCGCCTCAGGATGGCCATCGAGGACAACGGTGTATACGCGGTAGCCAGCGCTACCTGTTACGGAAATCGTATCGCCTTCCACAGCGGCCACCGGATCGACAGCAAGTGGATCCTCCAGGTGGTCGTCGATTTCACGAAGAAAGCGCGTATCCCGGGCATTGAACCATGAAGCATAGACGCTGCCGCGAGCGGTGTATTCACGATTGGGTGACGCATTTTCCTCTGCCTCAAAGAACGCCTTCATCCTGGGAGAGTTGTTGATATCGACGAGGTGATCCCACATGTAGCTCAGGTGGTAGCGCAGCTTCCGCTCTGCGAAGTCTTTCTTCAGGAACGCCCCGAGATCCTTGCTGCCCGAAGTGTAAATGGGGTCACCGGCGTTCCCGAATGCGAGGTCGCTATCCCAGTGGAGAAACTGCCAGCGGCCACCGTTGGGGGGGCGATAGAAGAATGAGTTCTTTGGCCGCGTGTTGGTAATGTTGTCCCAGTCGGCCGCATATCCGCGCACTGCCACCATCATCGTAACCTTGTCGATATTCAGCATCCGCCCGATCTCGGCCTCGGTGTATTTGCCATCCGTGAGAGTCTTGAACAGATCGATCAGCGCCGAGTAGTCGTATTCGGCCTCGCGCGAGCGTTTGATCCATGCAGTGTGGTAACTGCCTGCGGCATCCGGATCGGGATAATTGGTCTCTACCTGCCTGTTCGGCGCATCGTACCATAAGTAACGATTGGTAATCTCGGACTTCCTGTAGTTGTCATCAAAACGGAAGTGGTCGTCGATTTTGTAGAACTCCCCTTCCGATCCGTCAGTCCAGAAGCGGTCGAGCATGTCATTGCCACAGGGCTCCACGATCTCATTGAACTCCGGGGTATTATCGTTTTCGATCGTCAGGGCGAACTCGTCCTCGTTCTGTTCATGTCCGAGCCGATAGAGCTGGTAGCGCATAAAATTGTTGTGGTGAAGTGCCCCAACACCTTCTGCCCCAATCGTGTTATCGAACGTAAACTTGCGAGTGTTGCGGAACATTGAGCTCGACGGTAGTTTCCACTTGCCCCGTTGCCTCAGGTTCGCGCGCGACGCAGTGTGCCACGGACTTCCCGATGGGCGAATTTCCGCGCCATAGAAAATCTCATTCTCGTCGACGATCATCGTCATGTTCTTATAACTGTTCGAGAGAAACGGGAACTTGTAGTTGTAGTTAGCACCGCCTCTGCCGCTACCGGTCGACCAGGCGCGGATGTCGTATTCAGAAATGATCCATCGATAAGTCGTCATTCCTTCAGGATTGATTTCCTGGTTGTCGACGATGAACATCGCCGGCCATGCTCCACGCACGGGCGCTCGGTTTTCGACACCTCCCGCCACAACGGCCCGCACGTAAAACTGAACGACGCGGCCATCGACACTCTGACCGATGACCCGGCCGGAATAGATGCCATCGCCCGCGACTGCATCTCCACTGGTTCCGCCGTCATTCATGGCGGCCGTCTGCCAGGGTTTGCTGTTGTCCTGCGAATCCTCGCGATAAACGATGTCGATCGATTGCAATGTTGAAGCACTCGTGACGCGGGCTGTCACCGTAACTAGATCGCCTTCCTTTGGCACTGCGGGGGAATGCGCCACTTCTGACACCGTTGGTGGTGCACTAGCGACGTAGCGCGAATTCTGGGCGCCCGGTGTGCCGAGATTATTTGGAACGTCAAGATGAAATACCGGGGCGAAACTGTGATCATAGGTTTGTGCGATCAGCGTAGGCTTACCCGCAACCCAGCGGGCCTCAAAAGTCAACTCGACACTGTCGCCGCGTGTAAGGTCCGTGGCATCGATCTCTGCCTTGTTGGCGCGGTTGTCCCCATGACCGTCGGCGATCAGGTGGTAATCGCTTCCCTCAAAATGGCTGGCCCAATGGGTACCCTGTGAAAGCCACCCGGAAGAACTCCTGCCGTCCGGTGTGTCGCGATCAGCATTTTTCAAAATATTCGCTGCCTCGCCATTCCTGGTGAGCTTGATGTTCTTGACGATGATGTGGCTTTCACCCACGAGGTGAAGGTGAAATTCCTTGTAATCCGTGGGTGCACCCATGGTTTCGAGCTGGGTGTAAGTGCCAGAAGCCTTGAAGCTCTTGAATGTGCTCTTCAGAGATTCGTCGCTGTCGCGCCATGCAGTGGAATGATCATTGTCCATCGCGGGGTTGAGCAGTTCCATGCTGCTGCCGCCGCCATTGGCCCAGATCGGCCAGTCGCCACCACTCTTGTAGTCGACCTGATCTGCAAGATTGCCGCCTGCGTCCTCGAGCCGGAGCAGCTCGCCCTCGTTCGCCAGATTACCCGAATAGTCGCCGATGATCGTGATCCCAGAGTAGGCGGACTTTAGAAAGGATGCATTTGCAGCGATCACGAGATACTGCCCGGCCGCCAGAGATGTTCCCGCTGGGATATCGTAAGAAATGCCATCCACGAAGCTCCATCCACCAAGGTCCACTGTCGTGGCGCCACGGTTATAGAGCTCCACAAACTCGCCATTCCGGCTGTTGGATGGAGGGTCAGCCATGATCTCGTTGATCACAATGCTAGTGTTTCGCGGAGGATTGTTCGCAGCCGCTTTACTGTCGGTCGGACTCTCGTAGTATTCGCCTGAACCGGCAGGATACTCTTGCAATGCGACCACTCCGGCATCACGCTCAAGTCGCTCACCGATGATCACATTGCCTCCAGAGGTCCTCAATGACACGGTCACGTCATCGCCATCCAGAGGCATCTCCACATCGAATGCCATGTAGCCATTCGCGGGAAGGGTTCCGCTGACGGCTGATTTGTCAGAAAAATCGGCCAGTCCTGAAAGGAACAGTCCGTCCACCGAAACGCTGCCAGCTCCCGATGCGTGGAGTTCGACCCAGTCGACCTTTGATCCATCGGCAGAAAAATGAACCTCGCTGATGCTCAGCTGATTTCGCAAATCGCCAGCACCGACATTCGCCTTATCGCGTTGCGGCTCGGAGAAAACGAACCAGGAACTCGAACCGGAGGGCTTGCGACTGATGGACGAACCAGCTCCTACCGGGACCGTCACGGCATTGATTACCGTCGTGCCATCGGGAGCGACCAGATAGAGCCCGGCAGGTGCAGCGGGCAGCCCGGTGGCACTGTAGTCGATCGAGACATGCCCTCTTGGTACGGCCACCAGATCAGCGGTGATCTGGTACTTTTTCAGGTTCGCCAGATCATCCGTCAGATAGTGTCCCTTCAGATTTTCGTTCGATTCGGCCGGATTGAAGAACTCGACAAAACCTCCCGCTCCGGGTGCCACCTCATTGATCACTGCCCCGGCGGACGAAGCGGAAATGCTCACGGTGGCGCCGAATACGAGATCTGAACTTCTGGCGCTCTCGTTATGCACTTCGACCGCGATAACGTTTCTGCCGGGAACCAGGAATGCAGATCCATCCACCGAGATTACCCCCTCCTCAAGCACCCCTTCTTCCGGCACTTTCGTCGCCACCGTCTGCCAGGTCACATCGCCACCGGCAATGCGCACCCGTCCTAGCTCCTGTCCATTCAAATAGTAGACGGCTCCATCATCCAGCACATTGCCGATCGTTATCCGCGAGCCGACCGGGTTCTTGGTGAATTGGATCTCTTTTCTAAAGTAGTAGGTGGTCAGTCCACCTACGGCATCCCGAGCGAGAGCTGTCTGGATGCCGGGATCCGGCAGAGCCCGCGATTCGTAGCCAAACATTCCAGGCGCGCTCTTCCAGCCGCTGTCGTCATAATCCGGCTGACGCCATGCGGTGCCCAGATCCTGTGTCTGATCGAAATACTTCCACTCGGAACCTAACTCGACCACCGGCAGTGCTGCCGAGAGATCAATCTCCGGGCTATCGATAGCGATACCGCCTTCGGGGCTCTCGGGATCGGAACCGGGAGTTCCACCTTTTGAAAGGCTGTACGTCCAGTTGCGCCAGTCGTTCACATATTGATTCGGGCGTTTCACCACCAGCGAATGGCCAAGTCCATCTGCGGCAGCTGGCCAATGGCCGCGATCCTCGTAAGTCACGGTCGTCATCACCGTCCCGTTCTTGTCTTTCAGGGTCAAGGTCTCGCCGCGGTCACTCAAATCTCCCGTCCACGGTCCGAGCACCCGCACATCCTCGGGTGTCGAAGGATACGCCGCACGGAACTCCGTTTCACTTACGCCGACAAGGAGAATGCGCTCGCGATTGTGAATGAATGCCTTTTGCCCGTCGGCTGGGTCGAAGCCGGGAAAGACGTAGTCGACACCGCCCGATAATGTCCAATCGACGATGTCCGAGGGCGTGGCAGTATTGTTCCGGATCTCAATGAACTCCGGCTTTCCTTCTTCCGGGTGGTATTGGATTTCGCTGAAGATGATCTGCTCGGCGCTCACGGTGGAAAGCGCAGAGAACCATGCACAGGCGATCAGGAAAATGGGAGTTCTCGAAAATGTCATATATGCGGGGTTTTACAAATTGCTGCTCGCCAGGTGAACGTTAGAGAATACAGTTCCCCGCTGTATTCCCATGCCCCACTGGCAGAGGATCAGCGTAGCAACCTCCGCCCATAATGACAAGCTTTCTTGCTCACCTTATTAAAATGAGGTGAACCATCCAGCCATTTTTCCCTCTTCAGTGCCTTCGACTAGCGATAGATATCGATGAAACTGCTCTTCCAATATTTTTCATAAGAGTCGAAAGAGCAGTTTCATAAAAGTGATCGCGGGAGAGAGCGTCGTTGCCATCACTTAACTGAAATGGCTATCCCAACCGCTCTTGCGGCATCAGTGAACGCGCGAACACGACCCTGCACCTGCACCTGCACGCTGGAACATGCCGCGGCCCTTCAGAATTGTCTCGCACGGGGCATGAAGATCTACAAAATTGAAACGAATGAAACCAAAGCAACCCCCCCGTAATCCTGAACGCGCGACCCGGAAGTCGCCCCAGGAGGCGTCGTGCCAACTCCAAGCATCATGAAACAGAATCTCCGATTGCTCACCGCCCTGCTGCTCGCCCCACTGGCGGCCCTCCAGGCTACCGAAACGTCCAAGCCGGTCAAAGTCTTCATCCTGGCCGGCCAGTCGAACATGGAGGGCAAGGCGCCCAACGCGTTGCTCGATCATCAGGCGACGAACGAGAGCACCAAGGAACTGTTTGCCCACTTGCGCAAGGACGGCCAATGGATCGTGCGCGACGACGTGTTCATCAAGTTCCTCGACCGCAAGGGCCCGCTCACCGTCGGCTACGGTTCACCCGGTCGCACCGGCCCTGAGTTGGAATTTGGGACGGTAATGGGCAATTACTTCGACGAACCGGTCCTCCTGATCAAAGCCGCGTGGGGCGGGCATTCGCTCGTCAAACTGTTCCGCTCGCCCTCGGCTGGATTTCCGGCCGAAGCCGAGCTTGAGAAGGAATTGAAGCAGGCGCAGGAAAGCGTCACCAAGGACAACGAGAAGAACAAGAAGAACGATCCTCTGCCCACGATGGAGAACACCAAGATGCCCTACGGTTCGTCCTACCGCAACATGATGACGGAACTGAAAGACGTGATGGAAAACTCCGGCACGATGTTCCCTGCACTCAAGGGGAGAAACCTGGAGTTGGCCGGCTTCGTGTGGTTTCAGGGTTGGAACGATCAATACGGTGGTGAGAACGAGTATGAGTCGAACCTCAAGCATTTCATCAAGGATGTGCGCAAAGACCTCAACGCCCCGAAACTGCCTTTCGTGATTGCCGCCATGGGCCAGAACGGGTCGAAACCGGCCAATGGCGCGATGCTGACGATTCGCGATGCGCAGCTCGCGATGAACGATGTGCCGGAGTTCAAGGGCAACGTGAAGGCGTTCCGGACCGACGTGCTCGTGGACAAAGCCGCGGAGGATCTCTATCCGACCTGGCAGGAGAACCTCGAGCAATGGAAACTCACCGGCGGCGACCATCCCTACCACTACCTGGGCAGCGCAATCTGGTTCGCGCGCATCGGTCACACGATGGGCGAGGCGATGAAAGAATTGCTCGTGACAAAGTGAACATCCTCGCCCGCTTTCCTTCGCTTCTGCTGCTCCTGGGCGTCTGGCTGGCCGGGCTCGCCTCAAGCCGCTCCGCACCGGCAACCGCCGCGCCCACGCCGCCCAACATCGTGGTGATCCTGGCGGATGACCTCGGCTGGAGCGATCTGCATTGTCAGGGGAACCCGTTGCTCGACACGCCGCACCTCGACCGTCTGGCTAAACAAGGCATGCGGTTTACCGATGCCTACGCCGCCGCGCCGGTTTGCACGCCCACTCGCGCGGCCATGATGACCGGCAAATCTCCCGCGCGATTGGCCATAACCAATCACGCCCCCGGGCATCAGCCGGGGTTCTTGCCGCCAGGACGGGACCTGGCTGAGGCGGAGAATCTGACCTACCTGCCGCTGGGCGAAGTCACCGTCGCCGAACGGCTCAGGAAGGCCGGTTACTCGACAGGGTTCATCGGCAAGTGGCATCTTTCCGATCGGAACGGCGCTGATGCGAAGGGGCCTTTCGAACCGCAACTGCGCCCTGAGCACCAGGGGTTCGACCTGAACATTGGCGGTTGTGACCGGGGCGGGCCGCCCAGCTATTTCGAGCCGTACGGGATTCCCAACATTCCGCCCCGGCGCAAAGGGGATTACCTGCCGGAGCGCCTCGCGGACGAGTGCATTTCCTTTCTCCGCGCCAACCAGGCAAAGCCGTTCTTCCTCTGCTGGTGGGACTACTCCGTTCATTATCCCATCCAAGCTTCAGAGAACTTGATCGAGAAGTATCGCCATCGAGCCGGTGTGAAGGATCCCGCCTACGCCGCCATGATCGAAGGCATGGACGGGGCGATTGGCCGGGTGCTGCAGGAACTGGACGCGCTGGGTCTATCCACCAACACGCTCGTTCTGTTCACCTCCGATAACGGGTCGCTATTCGGCAACCTACCTCTGCGTGCCAATAAGGGATTCCTCTACGAAGGCGGTATCCGCGTTCCCTGGCTCGTGCGCTGGCCTGGCGTGGTGAAGCCCGGCTCCACCTGCTCTGTTCCAGTGATTAGCATGGATACCTTTTCCACCCTCCTGGAAGCCGCCGGCCTCAAGCCGTCTCCTGATGATTTGCTTGATGGCGAAAGCCTGCTGCCGCTGCTGCGCCAGACCGGGACGCTCCAGCGCAAGGCGCTCTTTTTACATTACCCCAATTACGCCTTTCACCAGCGCAACCGCCTGGGCGGTGCCGTCCGGGAAGGTGACTTCAAGTTGATTCGGAATTACGATGATGACTCGCTGGAGCTATACGATCTTGCGGCCGACCTCGGCGAGACGCGCAACATCTCTGGCACCAATCCCGAGACGACTCAACGGTTGAAAGCCAAACTTGAGTCCTGGCTGAAGTCATCCGGAGCCCGGATGCCCGCTCACGTTTCTCCAAAACCATGAGGTAACGCGGCGCCGCCCACTCCGTGGACTGACGTGGGCCTGGGCTTGACTGGGTCGGATGCGGCGTGGTGGCGAGCACCTGGCAGGCAGGCGGTGCGTGCGTGCCAGGCGGGCAGAGCAGGTGGCGATGGCGATGCGGGAGCGCAATCGCGCCGAGCAAGCGGCCGGGGTTTCTTACATGACTCGCAGATCACCCCACGAGCAGCCTACGCCCAGAACGCGTCCCAAGCGTGGAGGTCGTAATAGTGCTCCCGAGCGTCAATAACCAGACCGTTCTTGAAATGGAAGACGATGCAGCAATCCACCTCTAAGCGCTTCTCGTGCCGCTCGGCGGTGTTGCGATGAACGCCCACCACGACTCCGTCATCATCCTTGAGCACATGGAGAAACTGGGCCTTGAAAGTCCCGCCTGTCAAGCTCCCATACCGGCCGAATTGGGCGAAGACCGCCTCGCGTCCTTTGTGGTCGCCGGCAATCGGGCTTGTGCCCGGTGTATGCCACGTGGCGTGCTCGTCAAACAGGGTCGCGAGAGTTTTGATGTCAGCCGCGTTGAAGGCCGCATACCCACGACGAACGGTTTGTGCATTTTTTTCTGGTTGGTTCATGGTGCTATTCT
>JAQCER010000099.1 GCA_027618625.1 Verrucomicrobiota bacterium | reverse complement strand
AAGCTGGCTACACCGGCGACTACTACTGGACAATTATCGAGTAATTCGCGTGGTAGGCACTACCGCGCCCTGATGACATCGGAAGACAGATTAAAATGAGCAAGACTTATGCGATTTTGGGCGGCGGCGGTTCCTTCGGAATTCATGCAGCCCTTTACCTCCTGGACCACGCGAACCCAAACAAGGTGATAGGGATCGGACGCAATCCGTTGCGCCCGGAGCCGTTTTCCCTCGCCATCGACCGGCGCGAGGGTTATGAGTACCACGCTCGACACGTCACGCACGAACTTGATCTTCTGTTGGAGCTGCTCGACCGAGAGAAACCCGAAATTATTGTCAACTTCGCCGCCCAAGGAGAAGGAGCCGTTTCGTGGAAACATTCCTGGCGCTTCTTTGAGACCAATTCGATGGCGCTGGCTCGCTTGAGCGAAGAGCTCATGAAGCGTGATTGGCTGGAACGCTTTATTCAAATCGGCACCTCGGAAATGTATGGTTCAGTCGAACATGCGGCGAAGGAGTCGGATCCGATTCAACCCTCCAGTCCGTACGCGGCATCAAAAGTGGCGTTCGATCTCTACCTCGATTCCGTTCACCGCTTCCTCAACTTCCCGATGAATATCATTCGCCCTTCGAATGCCTACTGTTCCGCGCAGCTTTTGCATCGCGTGATTCCGAAAACAATTTGGTGTGGGTTGACCGGCAACAAGCTGCCGCTACACGGTGGTGGTAGTGCGGAAAAGTCATACATTCACGCTCGCGACCTCGGACGTGCAATTCACCTGGTTGCAGAAGGTGGTGCACCGTTCGGCACCACTTACAATGCCGGTCCGGCACAACCGACGTCGATTCGAGAGGTCGTTGAGCGAACAGCAGCAGCAATGGGAATTCCATTTGACGACATCTGTGAGGTGTCCGGAGAGCGATTGGGGCAGGATTCGCGCTACTGGCTTGATTCCAGCGCGATCAAGGATGCCGTTGGATGGGAACCACAGATTGGCTGGGATGAAGGCCTTGCCGAAGTTGTTGAATGGGGCAATCGCTATAAAGCAGAAATTGCCGAATGGTCAACCGAATACGTTCTGAGAGCCTAACAGTGAGCACTTCCAATCGGATCGCAAGCGGCGCAGCGGCCAGCAATGCCGCCGTAGATGCAGCCAGCGCGCGCACGCGTTGTATGGCGTATCGCAAACGCATTCTGGATATTTCCCAACAGGTTGGCGCACTGCACGTGGCGCCTGCGTTCTCCTGCACCGAAATCGTCGACCTTGCGTACCACGAGTTCATGCGCTGGCCGGAACCGCAACAGTCCCCCGACGTGTTTTTGATGTCCAAAGGACACGGCTGCATGATTCAGTACGTGATTCTCGAAGAGTTGGGGATCTTGTCGCGTGTTGATTTGGATGATTACTGCACGCCGCAAGGACGTCTTGGGGCTCACCCGGACTTCGGCATTCCCGGGATTGCAGCGTCCACCGGCTCTCTTGGTCACGGCATGGGCATCGCCACAGGCATGGCCTATGCGGAACGCAGCCTGAAGCGCGATGGGCGTGTGTTCCTAGTTTTGAGTGATGGCGAGTGCCAGGAGGGATCAACCTGGGAAGGCGCGATGATGGCAGGCAACCTTAAGCTCGAGAATCTGGTTGCCTTTGTTGATGTTAATGACTTCTCCGGCTTGGAGCGTATGAGTGAAGGGCATCCCGCTTTCCATCCATTGGCGGATAAGTTCGCATCGTTCGGTTGGGAAACTGCGGAAGTTAACGGCCACGATGCGCAGGCGATAGGTGATGCAGTCCTTTCCCGGCAAGGCGGCAAGCCTTTTGTAGCACTGTGTAACACGGTAAAAGGCAAAGGCGTGTCGTACATGGAACACGTCCCGATCTGGCACTACCGCGCTCCCAATCCTGAGGAGTATCAGCAAGCCCTCTCGGAGCTAAAGGAGATCAGCGGATGAGAAACACTTTCGCAGATGAGTTCTACAAGATTGGGGTCGAAGACGAGCGCATTGCCATTGTCGTCGCCGACATCTCGCCGGCCGGTTCAATCGCTAAATTCCGAACTGAGTTTCCGGAACGCTTTATCAATACCGGTGTCGCTGAACAGATCATGATCGGCATGTGCGCGGGCATGGTTCAACGCGGTATGCGCCCCTTCGCTTACACCATCGCGACGTTTGCGCTGTATCGCCCGTTTGAATTCGTGCGCGATGATCTTTGTTACCAGAATCTGCCGGTCACGATCGTCGGCATTGGCGGCGGCGTCACTTACTCGACCCTTGGTAGCACCCACCACGCGATGGAAGACATCGGTATCGCCTCCTCCATCCCGAATATGCGCATCATTGCGCCGTGCGATCCGGCCGAAACACGTGCGGCCACACGTTGGTGTGCACAACAACAAGAAGGTCCTGTTTATTTACGCCTCGGTAAGGCCGGCGAACCAGACTTGACAGAAAGGGCAGAAGATTGGGAGTTCGGTAAGCTTCGGTACCTGCGCCGCGGCACTGATGTCTGCATTCTTGGATATGGTCCGGTGCTAAAGCTCGGTCAAGACGTCGCCGATCGATATACAGAGCGCGGCGCGAGTGTCTCTCTGTGCTCCGTGCACACGCCAAAGCCGCTTGATGAAGCGGCAATCGTCGAGGCAATGGCCAATCACAAGACCGTGATCGTCATAGAAGAGACAACGCCTACCGGCTCACTCGGTGTGAATGTGAAGCGCCTTGGATTCGAGCACGGCGCGACCTGTCAGGTTCACACTTTCTCGCTCAAAGACGAGTTTATCCACCACTACGGCGATCACGCTGCCATTTTGGATGCGCACGGATTGAGTACTCCAAAGATATTGGCGGCTCTCGGAATTTAGGCTGATCTGCGACAATCGGTTGGGGAGGTTACGTTGAGCGACACTGTTGCTAGTTCGCAGTTAGAAATTATCGACCGTTGCCGGCTGTGTGAGAATACCGCTTTAGTACCGGTGTTGAACTATGGATCAACGCCGCTCGCCAACGCGCTTCTATCAACGCCTGATGATTTTGATGCAGAACAGCGATTTCCGCTGAGTCTCGCGTTCTGCCCTGAATGCAGTCTTTTGCAGATCAATGAAACAGTCGATCCCCGAGTTCTATTCACCGACTACCCCTACTTCTCATCGTTTTCTGAAAGTTTCGTTGCGGCGGCGAGCGTGCTTGCGGACCAGGTTGTCGAACGCTGTCACTTGGGTGAACATTCCTTGGTCGTCGAAGCCGCCAGCAATGACGGTTATCTGTTGAGACAATACCTTCGCCACGGTGTGCCGGTGATCGGCGTAGAGCCGTCGCAGAACGTCGCCGATGAGGCACGCCGGCATGGCGTTCGTACGCGCGTTGAATTCTTTGGCCTGGCCGAAGCGCAGTCTATTGTTGCTGACGCTGGCCGCGCGGATGTCTTCCATGCCAACAACGTACTGGCGCACGTGCCAGGATTAAAGGATTTCGTCGCAGGGATTCAATGTCTACTCAAGCCCAGCGGAATCGCCTCGATTGAAGTGCCATATCTTCGTGAATTCATGGAAAACTGCGAGTTCGATACCGTCTACCACGAGCACCTTTGCTACTTCTCGCTCACCGCACTGGACCAGCTGTTTTCTCAAGCACAACTTCAGATTTTCAATGTGGAAAAAATCCCTACCCACGGAGGATCCTTGCGCATCTTCGCTGGCCATCCACGAGCAAGACCTGTTAACAAGTCGGTCGCGATGTGTTTGCAACTCGAAAACGACGTCGGTGTTACATCGCCCGAGTACTACGCGAATTTTTCCGAGCGAGTCATGCAATGCAAACACGATCTGCTCGCATTGCTGCGCGAATTTAAGACACAAGGCCGTTCGATCGCCGCCTATGGTGCGTCGGCAAAAGGCTCAACCTTACTGAACTTCATGGGCATCGGCTCGGAGCTCATCGACTTCATAGTTGATCGCTCCACAGTCAAACAGGACCGTTTCTCTCCCGGAACGCACTTGCCAATCTTATCGCCCAGCGAACTTCTGTCGCGAAAGCCAGACTATGTACTTCTGCTTACCTGGAACTTTGCCGAGGAGATCCTGCGTCAACAAGCTGATTTCCTCGATGCAGGCGGCCAGTTCATTCGCCCGATACCGAGTCCGCAAGTCATCAACATGCCGTCGACACGAGCGACGTAGGAGTTAGCGATGGCTGGACTGACGGCGGAATCGACGCCATTACCTGGACTGGTCCTTCTGCGGCCCACATGCCACACCGATGAGCGTGGAACTTTCTTTCGTAGTTTTTGCCGCGATACGCTCGCGGAGCACGGTATCTATTTCGAAGTCACGCAGTGTAGTGTGTCGTCCAACGTGGAAAAACATACGCTGCGCGGCATGCACTACCAGTGCGCGCCCTACGCGGAGGACAAGCTGGTCCGATGCACCAGTGGGGCCATCTACGACGTCGCGCTGGACCTTCGACCCGAGGCACCGACCCACCGACAATGGTTCAGTGTTGAACTCAGTGAACAAAACGGCTTGAGCCTGTACATCCCTAAGGGTTTTGCGCACGGATTTTGCTCGATCGAAGAACATTCCACGGTTCTTTACTACATGAACGAAAACTATTGCCCGGAGGCCGCAGCGGGGGTGCGATGGGATGATGAGGCCTTCGGCATATCGTGGCCTTGTACCTCCCCACAACTCAGTCCCCGGGATGCGAGCTACCCAAATGTCGTCTAAGCAGCCGAACACCCTCCTACTGACAGGGGCCAGCGGCTTTCTTGGTCGTGAGTGTTTGCCCGCGTTGATGTGTGCTGGCTTCACTGTGCATGCTGTGTCGAGAGAACCCCAAGAAATGGCGGATGTGGGTGTGCAGTGGCATCTAGGGGATTTGATGGACTCGGCGTCTATCGAGACCCTCATCCACGATGTGGCCCCGACCCATTTGGTGCACTGCGCTTGGTACGTCGCTCATGGAAAGTTCTGGCACGCGAAAGAGAATTTGCAGATGGTGCAGGCGAGCATCGAGCTGTTCAACGCATTCGGTCGCCACGGTGGCCAAAGGGCCATTGGGATAGGGACCTGTGCTGAGTACCAGTTTGGACGCAGCCGGCTTGGCGAACTCGACACCCCTACCTTGCCGACAACCGTGTACGGGTCATGCAAGGCTGCGGCCGGATTCGCATTGATGGGCTGTGCCAAACTTTATGGATTCAGTGCTGCCTGGGCGCGGATCTTCTTTCCTTACGGGCCGGGCGCGCCGCCGCAGCAATTCTTGCCTAGCCTACTTAAAGCGCTTCGCCATAACGCCATGTTCGAGATGAGCGATGGTTCGCAAATCCGCGACTTTATCCATGTCAGCGACATTGCCGACGCAATTTGTCGACTGGCGCGAAACGTCGATGTACAAGGGCCAATCAATCTCGGCACAGGAGATGCCCGCACCCTTAGAAGCGTCGCCGAGCAAGTGCGAACGATCATGGGCTCATCATGTGACATAAAATTTGGCGCGGTGGAGCGCTCCAGCGATGACCCGGATTCAATTGTCGCTGACGTGGGTCGATTACGAGACGAGCTCAGCTGGCGGAACACGCTATCTTTCGAGCAAGGGTTGCACGACATGATCACGAACCTTGCGTAGTTTGAATTTTAATAGAGCAGTGAAGCCTGATGGCACAAATACTAATAGATACAGATAAAGCGACTATTTCATTTGACGGTAATGCGTCCATTGACCTCTATAGTCGTGAGGCTTTCGAAGCCGTTTCCAGCATCTGGATGAAGCTTAGCTGGAATCAGAAATATTCATACACATTTACGTGGATGGGCCGACCTGTTATTCAACATCCCGAAGACATGATCCGCTTCCAAGAGATAGTTTGCGATGTCCGGCCCGACATTATCGTGGAAACCGGTGTCGCACATGGCGGCTCGCTTGTCTACTGTGCCTCGTTGATGAAAGCAATGGGCAAAGGTCGGCAAGTGATTGGTGTGGATATCGAAATTCGCCCGCACAATCGCAAAGCCATTGAAGAGCATTGCATGTGGCCAATGATTACCTTGATCGAGGGCAGTTCTACCGCCCCGGAGATTGTCGAACAGGTGCGGGCATTGATCCGGCCAGACGACTGTGTCCTCGTTGTCCTGGATTCTGATCATTCATACGCACACGTGGCCAATGAACTTGAAAATTACGCCCCGTTCATAACATCTGGCTCATATATCGTCGCGACCGATGGCATCATGCGCGAGGTCGCTGATACACCGCTCGGGAAGAAAGACTGGATCGATGACAACCCAGCTAATGCAGCGGAAGCCTTTGCGGCGACCCACCCGGAATTCATTCTCGGACACCCGGCGTGGCAGTTTAATGAAAGTGGACTGGAGCATGAAATCACCGGTTGGCCCTCCGCATACCTGCGGAGAACCTGAGGATGCTGAGCGAAGACGATACTGTGTTATCGTGCAGCAATGCGGTAGCAGCGATCATCATTAGTGACGATGGCCGCTACCTTTTGCAGCACCGGGACGATATACCGGGAATATGGTATCCAAATCACTGGGGCTGTTTCGGTGGCGCCGTCGACGACGGGGAGACACCAAACGAGGCCATTCGCCGCGAGTTGACAGAAGAACTTGGCATTGCGATTGCGGAGGTGACTCCGCTACTCAGCCTGGACTTCTCCTTATTTGGTTTAGGTCAAGGAGATTTCTTCAGACGCTACTATGAGGTCCATCTTGTCACGGAGTCTTGCTCGCGGATTCGCCTTGGGGAAGGGCAGGGCTTTGATTTCTTTAGCCCTGCGCGAGTTGTGGATGACCCGATGATCACCCCTTATGACCGGTTCGCTCTGTATCTGCATTGTAAACGTGATCGCTTTCCCCATCAGTTCAAGGACGAGCGCGGAACCTTGAGAGTGGAGACCTCGTAATGAAGGCGATCATCCTTGCAGGCGGGCTCGGAACCCGGATATCTGAGGAATCTCATCTGAAACCGAAGCCACTGATCGAAATTGGCGGCAGGCCCATCTTGTGGCACATCATGAAAATTTACTCTGCGTATGACGTCAATGATTTCATCATCTGCGCCGGTTACAAGGGCTATCTGATAAAGGAGTATTTCTTCAACTATGTACTCCACAACAGCGATGTACTGGTGGACGTTGCCAAGCGCTCTGTGACGACGGAGAACACTGTTGCCGAGCCGTGGTTTGTACGAGTTACTGACACCGGATTGCACACGATGACTGGAGGGCGGATAAAGCGCGTTGGCGAGCACATCGATGACGGCGAACGATTCTGCCTGACTTACGGTGACGGCGTGGCTGACATCGATGTCGGGGCGCTGCTTGAAAGCCACGTCGCAAGCGGTCGACTTTGTACCATGACAGTCGTTTCCCCCCCAGGACGATTCGGCAGCGTTGATACGGATGCATCAGGACGCATTATCGGCGTACGGGAGAAACCTGACGGGGGAGGCGGACGCATCAACGGCGGGTTCTTTGTGTGTGAGTCCGCGGTCATGGACTATATTGAAGATGACGATACCGTCTGGGAGCAAGGTCCGCTGTCGCGTCTCGCGATGGAGGGGCAGTTGAACGGTTACTACCACGATGGCTACTGGCAACCCATGGACACCTTACGTGAGAAAAATGTACTCGAAAACCTCTGGGCTTCGAACTCAGCTCCTTGGAAGATGTGGTGATCGATCGAGCATTTTGGGCCGACAAGCGTGTACTACTCACCGGGCACACTGGCTTCAAAGGCGCGTGGATGTCTCTTTGGATGCAGCGGCTCGGCGCGCAGTGCGTAGGCCTCTCGCTGGCCCCTGCGCCAGACTCGATGTATCAAGCATTATCGCCATGGTCTTCGTTGACGTCAGTGTCTGTGGATGTTTGCGACGCGCCTGCGCTGACCGTAGCGGTCCGCGAAGCGAGGCCACAGATCGTCATTCATATGGCAGCTCAGGCGATCGTAAACGAAGGCTATCGAGACCCTCAGTCGACGATGTCAACGAACGTTATGGGAACTGCAAACCTTCTGGATTCCCTGCGTGAAGAGTCAGATCTGGTGGCTATTCTGGTTGTCACAAGTGACAAGTGCTACCGCAACGATAACACAGGAATACCGTTCAAGGAGTCGGATCCGCTGGGCGGCGCTGATCCGTACAGCGCGTCGAAAGCCTGTCAGGAGATCGTGACAAGTAGCTGGGCCCACAGTTTTTTCGAACCCACTACGGCAGTGGCAACAGCTCGCGCGGGAAATGTGATTGGCGGCGGCGATTTCAGCGTGAATCGATTGATCCCCGACATCGTGCGCGCTAGGCGCAGCGGATCGCCGCTCAAATTACGATACCCAAATGCTACTCGACCGTGGCAGCATGTACTGGAGCCGCTCAGCGGCTACCTGTCGTACATCGAAGCCTTGGTCAAGCATCCTCACACCATTCCGCGGGCGCTAAACTTCGCCGCACCAAG
>JAQCER010000098.1 GCA_027618625.1 Verrucomicrobiota bacterium | reverse complement strand
TAATTTCCGTGCTCCCTCCGGGAGCATGGATTCCTCTCATCTTGAACGCGAACTGGAATTAGCACGAAGTGGGCACTTGCAGGGCGAGCTTGACTGCGTGGTCGATGGCACCCTGGACGAAGCTGAGGCACTCGACGGCACCTGACGGCTTACCGGGCAGGGCGATGACGAGGGAGCGATCGACGACGGCGGCGAGGGAGCGGCTCAAGATGGCGTTGGGCGTGATGCCGAGGGATTGCATGCGCATGGTCTCGCCGAAGCCGGGGATCTCGACCCGCATGATTCCACGGATGGCTTCCGGGGTGACGTCGCGGACGGCAATCCCTGTCCCGCCAGTGGTGAGGACGAGTCCGCAGCCTTGGGCAGAAAACGCACGCACGGTGGCCTGGATTTGGCCAATTTCATCCGGCACGACTGCTTCGGCGATCACCTTCCAACCGTAACCCTCCGAGGCAGCACGCAGGGCCGGCCCACCGTGATCCTCGTATGCACCAGCAGCGGCGCGGTCCGATATCGTAACGATTCCGACTTCGGTCACTTTTCCTTTGGCGGTTTGAACTCCCGTGTCGCCAGCTTCACTAAATCGTCCGACTTTTCTGCCAACTCTTTCACTTGTTCCACAGTGAAGGTACCATCTGGGCCGGAGGGAGCCTTGATGATCTTAAGCACCTGGTCGAGTCGGCGGGTGATGCGTATGATGTTCTCAGAATTCCGAATCGAGGGATCCAGTTCTTGCAGGCTGTTGTGGAAATATTCAACCAGATCGGTCCGGCCAAGTTTCTGCGCACGGGCGGGATTGAATGGATCCAGAGACCCATGGGAACCGATCTGCAAGGCCCGCACCCAGCCGCCGAGGCCGACGAGATGAGCGATATCGACATCCCGCAGCAGCACCATTTCCTTTTCGACATCGACCTGGGTGCGCGAAAGTTCATTCTTGAGCGCATCAAGCTCGTCGAGCGCGCTGGACTCGAGGATGCTCTTCACATGGCGGATGGCGCCGTTACCCGAGCCGAGGATCTTTGCGTGTTTGAGGATGGCTCCGCCTACTTCGCGCAAGTCGAGAATCTCGTCCGCATTCACAGCGAGGAAGCCGTCGGCAATGAGGACGCCTAGCGACAGGGCCACAAGGCTACGATCCCGCGGAGCATTAGGGATTTCGCGCTTCAGTTTCTCGTAAGGGAGCGAGCCGAACGACTCGAGTTCTTCAAAGAGCTTTTTGATCGATGGGGTGGTGAACTGATTGACGCCGTACTCCTCCCGCAGATGCTCGTCGAGCACGAGTTCATCTGGGATGGTCGGTTTAGGCGCTTCCTGGCCCATACCCACGATGGGGCTTGCAACGCCACCCACGGCGCTAATCAGAACGAAACTATAGAAAAATTTGTAAAAAATGGTATTTTTAGCCATGACGGAATCCTTTAGTGCCAACAGCGCTACCCAGAGGATCAACGGCAATATCAGACGGACATTGAGCAAATACCAGTAAATTTCGTAGGCGGATTTGCGACTTGACGCGGTAGCGAAGTGAATGAAGATAAGCTCCCGCCTGTGCGGGCTTGTGTGCTGACAATTTTTCTGCGAATTTTTTCTGCGAAATGGACTGGTTCGATACGCTGTGGGTTATTAGCTATTTGATTGTCGTGCTGGGTCTCTCCGGCTACGGCATCCACCGCTATGTCATGATCTATTTGTTCTGCAAGCACGCAAAAGAAGCGCCGGTGCCAAAGGCTTATTTTGACGATTTGCCGATGGTGACCGTGCAGTTGCCCATCTATAACGAACTCCATGTCGTAGAGCGACTTGTGCAGTCAGTCGCGGAGTTGGACTACCCCAAAGACAAGCTGCAAATCCAGGTTTTGGATGACTCAACGGACGAAACCCGCGAGATCTGCCAGGTCGAGGTGGCAAAGCTTGTTGCTGCCGGTTTCAATGCCCAGTTGATCCATCGCGTCGATCGTACCGGTTTTAAGGCGGGGGCCCTTGAGCATGGCATGCCAGACGCCATTGGCGATTATATCTTCATACTGGACGCTGATTTCGTGCCGCCGAAGAACGTTCTGCACGACATGATCCATTACTTCACAGACGAGAAGATTGGGCTGATTCAGACACGTTGGGGACACATCAATCGCGAATACTCACTGCTCACTCGCATTCAGGCGATGTTTCTGGACGGGCACTTGATCGTCGAGCAAACTGCCCGCAGCCGCAGTGGACGGTTCTTTAATTTTAACGGAACTGCCGGCATCTGGCGCAAGTCGTGCATCGAAGACGCCGGCGGATGGCAACATGACACGCTCACAGAAGATCTCGACCTGAGCTATCGGGCGCAGATGAAAGGGTGGAAATTCGTGTTCCTGAAAGACGTCGTTACCCCCGCAGAACTGCCCGTGGACATGAATGGCTTCAAGTCCCAGCAGCACCGCTGGACGAAAGGCTCGATCCAGACCTGCAAGAAGCTGCTCAAGACCGTCTGGATGAGCCCACAGCCGCTCATCATCAAGCTGGAGGCGACCGCCCACCTCACCTCGAACTTCGCTTACCTGCTTCTCATTTTCCTCTGCTTCCTGATTTACCCGGGAGCCTCGCCAGACGGCTTGGAACTCGGTGGCTATCGATTCTTCATTCTCGATCTCCCGGTGTTCATGATCGCGTCTGTTTCCGTAGCTGCCTTCTACATCTGTTCACAGCGCGCCGTATATCCCAAGAACTGGATGAAGGAAGTCCTGTTGTTGCCATTCCTTTTGGCGCTGGGCATCGGGATGTCGATCAACAATGGCAAGGCCGTCCTCGAAGCGCTGTTCAACATGGAGTCGCCGTTCGTGCGCACGCCCAAGTACGGGATCCTGCGGAATGGCCAGAGCTGGCGTCGCAGCAGCTACTCTGCAATGAAGTCGCTTGCCCTTGTAGTCGAGCTCGTCCTGGCGCTTTACTTTAGCTATCTGACGCTGTTCTCCATCGCCGCCGACATCTGGAGTTCGGTGCCGTTCATGATGCTCTTCATGTTCGGATTCTGGTACGTGGCGATTGGCTCCCTCATGCAGCTCATACCGCCGTCATGGCTCAGCAGCAACAAGCCCGTAACCGCCGAAGCGGTCGCCACCGTTCTGTGATCGAAGGCGGCGCAGGGCGCGAAACGTGCGGCCAACCGACTCAATCCTCAGGCCAGGCATGAATGACGGAAGGATGGGACACGCCGCCGATCTCTTCCAGCAGCGCAATCACGTGCTCGCGCCAGATCTTGAGGTTCGGCTCACCCTTGGCGATGCCGGACTTTGGGAACACCATGTAGGTCACGGATACGTCGCTGATGGCCCGAGTTGTGCCATTGGCTTTTGGATTCAAGGTTTTGGCGATAAAGAGCGACGCTTCTCCGGCCTTGTCAGCAGGGCCTGCGTCGCCGAGCACTGCTGGGTAAATCCTGTCCTTGAACACCACGGCAGCAAAGTCGCCGATCATTGGCCCCCAGGCGGAAGATGATGAGTTCACCCAGGTTCTGGGCAGAACAATAAAGGGATCGCGATCTGCCAGAAGGAAGCGCCGGGCGTTCAGGCCTTGTTTGGTGCTCGAAGTCAATCCGCGTTGCTTGATTCTCGAGATCTGTGCATCGCAGGTCTTCAGCATTTCGCGCCACACTACGCCGGGATCTGCCTTTGATTGCTCAACGATCTGCGTGCGCATCATCTCCAAGTTCTCAAGAGCTGACGGATAGTAATGCAAAAACGGGTTCTCGGCGCTGCCGCTTTCCCTTGCCCAAGTGTAAGACGTCTCTGGCAAATACCAGTCGGAGGTGCGAGCAAGATCGTAATCTTCGATCTTGCTGGCCCGCCCGGGATCCGATCCATCGGTGACCACGTCCATGTATGACTGAAGAAGGAATACTTTTCTGCCAGTGTCAGGATAGACAAGTCGGAGGGCGGTTTCGCAGTCGAAGTAATTGTGCGAAGTGGAGAGCTCTCCCTTCTTCAATCGGGCAATCTTGCGATCGTACAGTTCCTCATAGCGTTCCGACACCTCTGCGGATTCCATCAGTTTCCGAAATCCGGACAACACTCTGGGTAGGTTGGGATTGATCGACTCAAGCTGCTCGGCGGTCTTCGCCGCGCTGGGTCTGACGAATTCGATCGTCTCAATGTAGCTCTTTCCGCCTGCCCGCAGTGAATCGCTCGTGCGCTCTGAGGGCTTCAATTTCCAGGCGCTGGCATCCGATATCTGAGCCAGGGTGTGATTGACAAGCAGCAGATTGCTGGCGGCGAGGAGGAATGCTAAAAGAATCTTACGCATGCCGGATTCAAGCCCGTGACGGAAACTGAAGCAATCATAACCTGTCACCGCACAAACCGCACCGCACCCAACCCGACGCACAGGATGACTGTGTAGGTTTGCCGACCCATTTCCTTACGGCTTTTCAGATCGGGCAAGTTCTTTTCGGATGCGGGTGATCTCAGCTGAAATCTCGGCGGCGCGGTGCTGTGCCTTCTCCAGCTCATCGCCCAGCGTGCTTTCGATGTTAGCAAGATTCTGCTTGGCGGTTTTGTCTCCCGTCGCCGCCACATACGCGATCCATCCATAAGCTTCGACCAAGTTCTTTTCCACTCCATGACCGTTGGCGAACATGATCCCGTACTCGTGAACTGCAGGCAAGTAACCTTGCTGCACCGCCAGCCGATAGTAGTCTAGCGCCTTGGCGTAGTCCTGCTCCACACCATCCCCTCTACGAAAAATCTGCCCGAGGTGAAACGTCGCCTGCAGGTCGCCCTGCTTCCCGGCCGCCATGTAATATTCCATGGCCTTTACCATATCCCTCTTCACTCCATCTCCGGCCTGATAAATGATGCCCAGATTTGTCTGCGACGGTCGCCACCCCAACTCCGCAGCAGCGGCGAACAGATCGACCGCGCGCTTCATGTCCTTCTCCACTCCATGTCCCTGGTAGTAAAGCGAGCCAAGAAGGTGTAGCCCCATCGGTTCTTTGGCATCGGCTGCCACCAAAAATTCCTTCTTCGCCGTTGCATAATCGCCTGCATTGTAGGCGACGATACCATTTTTCAAATCCGCACATGCCAGCCCAGGCCAGCAGAACATTGAAATGGCACCCCCCACTGCAGTGAGAACTCCCGTGCGACCGCGACCAAAAAGACTGGAATGCATACGAAAGATTGCGCGATGACCGGGAAATCGTCAATCTTGCAGTTCTTCACTCCCGCCCAGAGAAACATTGATAGGAGAATTGCAGGGGCACTGGTGGATTGGGAATGGTCGCTCCACGGGACTCGGCCGTTTTCCGCATTTTGGCTTCGCGGAGAAGCCCAGTATCCCGCGATGTGTCCAATCTTTGCGATCGCCCGCAATTGTCTTGAACCGAAGCCCTTTAACCGCGATAATTCGACGACATACAAGAAACTCCTAGAATTATCATGACTCATTCCATGCAATCTTCTCGGCGGTCGTTCATCAAAGGACTGGGTGCCGCCTCTGTCGCCGTTCCCGCTTTTTCCTGGGGAGGAGTAGGTGATGCCAACGGTGACGTGCGCGTCGCCATCTGTGGTGTCAATGGCAAGGGCAATTCGCACCTTGGCGATTTCGCAAAAGTCAAAGGCTGCCGTATCGTAGCCATTTGTGATCCTGATAGTGACGTGCTGAAAAAGCGCCAGGCTGAGCAGGAGCAGAAAGGCCTCAAGCTGGAGACCTACACGGACTACCGGAAGATGCTTGAGAGTAAAGACATCGATGCAGTCGTCATTGCGACACCGAACCACTTGCACACGATAATCGCCATTGCTGCCGCCCAGGCAGGCAAGCACGTTTATGTTGAGAAGCCCGTTTCGCACAACGTCTGGGAAGGCCGCAAGCTCGTCGAGGCATCCGAGAAATATGACGTCACCATCCAGCATGGCATGCAGCGTCGCTCGGACACTGGCTGGCATGAGATCATCGAGTGGATCAAAGATGAGCCTCTGGGCAAGATGACGTGTTCACGTGGTCTGTGCTTCAAACCGCGCCAGAGCATTGGCTTGATCGGTGATCCAATTGCAGCACCTGCATCCGTTGACTACAATCTCTGGTGTGGCCCGCGCGAGACCACGCCGGTCAAGCGCAGCAGATTCCACTACGACTGGCACTGGCAGTTCGAGTATGGCAATGGCGACATCGGAAACCAGGGGCCGCATCAATTGGACGTGGCCCGCTGGGTGCTCGGCGATCCAGGACAGTGCCCGACTTCCGTGATCAGCATCGGTGGCCGCTTCGGCTACGAGGACGACGCCAACACCGCCAACACGCAGATTGCGTTCTTCGACTTCAAGCCCGTGCCGCTGATCTTTGAAGTAAGAGGCCTTCCACGGAAGGACATGGCATGGCGCGGAGGAGCCTCCCTCTTCAAGGGCATCGACGTCGGTAACATTATCGAATTCGAAGGTGGATACATCGCTGAAGGACGCGCCTTTGATACCGATGGCAACACCGTGAAGAAGTTCGCTCTCGACGGCGGTGGTAGCCACCAGCAGCGCTTCATTGACCAGGTCAAGGAAGGCAAACTGGCGGCGACCGACACCGCATTGCAAGGCCACCTGTCCGCCGCGCTCGCGCACATGGCGAACACTTCCTACCGCCTTGGTAGCGAGGCCACGAGTGCCGAAATCACGGAGAAAGTATCCGGCGACAAACTCGCCGCGGAAACCTTCGAGCGCTTCAAGGAGCACCTCACCGTAAACGGACTCGACGTCGAGAAGATCAAGCCGACGCTTGGCCCAAGCCTGTCATTCGACCCGGTGAAGGAAGTCTACACTGGCTCGCTGGCTGACGAAGCCAACAAGGTCGCCACCGGCCACTACCGCGACGAGTTCAAGATCACCGTCTGATCGTAAGCTCGATCGTTTGTTCGTTCGTTTGTTCGTTCGAGAACGCAATCGCGAAGAAGCGGGCCGGGAAACCGAGCCGCTTTTTCGTCCCGTTACTCGATTCTTTGAGAAACCGCTATATCTTTGAGAACCGCTAATATCACCTTCACTCCGCACCCCTGAGCCACTCGGCGGCTTGCTTCGCGAAGTAGGTTAGGATGATATCCGCCCCAGCGCGGCGGATGCCGGTGAGGGTCTCGAGGACGATCTTCTTTTCGTCCAGCCAACCGGCGGCAGAGGCGGACTTGATCATGAGGTACTCACCGCTGACCTGATAGGCGGCAATGGGCAGATCGCTGTGTTCGCGCAGGCGATGAATGATGTCGAGATACGGACCGGCTGGCTTTACCATGAGCATGTCGGCGCCTTCCATGGCATCGAGGTCAGCTTCGCGCAGGGCTTCGCGGGCATTTGCCGGATCCATCTGGTAAGTCTTTTTGTCACCAGACTTCGGCGCGGAATCGAGCGCACCTCGGAATGGGCCGTAAAAGGCGGAGGCATACTTGGCAGTGTAGGAAAGAATAAGGACGTCGGGGAATTCGTGGAGATCCAGGGTCTCGCGGATCGCTCCCACACGACCATCCATCATATCGCTGGGCGACACGATATCGGCTCCGGCACGCGCGTGGCAGAGCGCTTGCGCACAGAGAACCTCCACCGTTTCATCATTCAAGATGCGCCCGTCCTGCACGATCCCATCGTGGCCGTTGCTGTTGTAAGGATCCAGCGCCACATCCGTGATGACTACCAGCTCCGGAAACTTCACCTTCAGAGCACGAATGGCACGGGGCACGAGTCCGTCATCATTTGCACATTCCTCAGCCAGTGGTGTCTTCAGCGATTCAGCAATCGCTGGAAACAGGACCACCGCATTGACGCCGAGCGCGTGCGCTTCGGTGACTTCACCGAGCAGCCCATTCAGACTCCAGCGCTTGCAGCCCGGCATCGATGCGATGTCGTCGTCCTGCTCGCCCTCTTGAATGAATAGCGGGTAGACAAAGTGCGCCGGCGTGAGCTCCGTTTCCCGCACCATGCTGCGGATGGCCGCGCTCTTGCGATTGCGACGCGGACGGTGCGGAAGATCGTAGGCAACGGACTCAGGCATGGATCTTGGTGGGTTGGTTAGTCGAACCTGTTGGCCTGAAAGTATTCGCCTTCGCGACTGAGGAAATTGATTAAATTTTCCGTCGCCCGCATGGCCTGGCGCGGAACACTCTCGTAAGTGCGCGACCCAACGTGCGGCGTCACCAGCACCTTCGGGTGCTTTATCAATGGATGATCCGGCGGTGTTGGTTCGACGTCCAGAACATCGGTGCCGTATGCGGCGAGGTGGCCGCAATCGAGCGCCGCAATGATCGCATCGTTCTCCACCAGTTCGCCACGGGCAGTGTTGAGAACGATGGCATTCTTGGGCAATTTCGCCAGGCGCTCAGCGTTGACCAGTCCGCGGGTTTCATCGCTCAGATTCGTATGTAAGCTGAGCACGTCCGATGTCTCGAAAAGTTCATCGAGCGACGCCGCGCGTTTGAAGCCGTGTTCCTTTGCGAACTCCTCGGGCCAGTAAATATCG
>JAQCER010000097.1 GCA_027618625.1 Verrucomicrobiota bacterium | reverse complement strand
TCCACCAACTTGGTGGCTTCTACGTATCTTTTGCTTCTTTTGGTTTGCATCGGTTGCTTGCAGTTCGAACGGAGATTGCTCTCCTCCTGCTTGAGGTTGTTACGTTTAAAAACTGGGTCGCAGACTAGGCATCGATCTCGATTCCCATCTGCCGCGCGGTTCCCGCGATGATCCGGAACGCGGCTTCTTCGCTGTTGGCGTTCAAGTCAGGCATCTTCGTTTTGGCGACTTCCATGATTTGCGCAGTCGTCAGCTTGGCTACCTTGGTTTTGTGAGGTAGCGCAGAGCCCGATGCGAGACCAGCGGCTTTCTTCAGCAATGACGATGCTGGCGGCTGCTTTGTGATAAAGGTAAAGGATTTATCCTTATAAACGCTGATCACCACTGGCAACAAGTCGCCTGCTTTGCTCTGCGTCGCGGCGTTAAACTGCTTGCAGAACTCCATGATGTTCACACCGGCCTGACCCAGAGCAGGGCCAACTGGTGGCGATGGATTCGCTGCTCCAGCAGGAATCTGCAACTTGACGGTTTTGACTACTTCCTTGGCCATATCGGTAAAATGCTTTCTCTAAGAGTAAAATGATGTGTTTGTGTTCCTTGTGCAGGAGGGCGTTTCTGAGCTGGGACGGCGTGGGCCGCGACTACTCACTCACGCTCGACCTGCCAGTATTCCAGCTCGACCGGGTTGTCGCGTCCAAAGATGCTGACAACCACCACCAGCTTGCCGCGCTCGGGATCGATCTCCCGAACGGTGCCGCTCTGGCTCTCGAATGGGCCGTCTGCCACTTTGACCGTTTCTCCCACTTCGAAAGCAACTTTCGGCTTCACATGGTCTTCACGCTCCTGAATCTGGGCGAGCATATTGGCCACTTCCTTCGTGCGCATCGGAACAGGATGGTTCTTCGTGCCAGCAAAATTGATGACTCCTTGAGTCTCTTTAATAAAGTACCATGTGCGGTCGACCAATTGCCCCTCATCACCCAGCAGGTGCATGTTGACGATGATGTAGCCGGGGTAAAACTTCCGCTTCACTTCGGTCTTCTTCCCCTTCCTTACCTCAGATATGCGCTCGGTCGGCACCAGCACCTCAAACACGAGATCACCCATTTCTTCAGACTGGACCCGGCGTACGATATTATCTCTCACTTTCTGTTCCTGGCCGGACAGAACGTGGACTACGTACCACTGATCATTGGGTGCTGGGATAACGGGCATTAGGGATTCGAAGGACTTCAGTAATTAAAATTGGATTCCGGACGGCAGCGACATAAGCCACATATTCCGTTTTCCGGGACGACTGGTTAATAATTAAGAACCCGTAAGTAATCTCATTACCCCAATCATGATCAGATCCCACGCTGAGACGAAGGCCGCAAGGAGAATCATTGCAATAAATACAACCACCGTTGAGTCGGTCAGCTCCTTATACTTTTTGAAACCGCGCTCCTTCGGATCCCATGGCCAGCTCGCTTTACGGAGCTCGATCATGATGTCAGAAAAAAACTTTGTAACTTTTGTCATGGTCAGGAGCTGATTTGCCCAGCAAGGAGTGTGAAAGAGGATTCGGCGCTACTAGCCGATTTGCGCAACTCTAGCGAATAGCGCAGATAATTCATTATCAGGAACTTAGAGTGGCAGGGCAGGCGGGACTCGAACCCACAACCAATGGTTTTGGAGACCACTACTCTACCAATTGAGCTACTACCCTAAGTTCGCCGTTGGTGACGGATAGCCGCAACGCTGAAAAAGTCAACGAATTCGGCATCAACTTGAGACACGGAAAGCAGGGAGGCTCAGGAGCACCCTGCTTTCCGTGCCAGCAAAGCGGAAAAGTAATATTTACTCGAGAATATCGCCAACGCGGCCTGCACCTACCGTGCGGCCACCCTCTCGGATAGCGAAACGCATGGTCTTCTCCATTGCGATCGGAGTGATCAGGGTCACATCGAGTGACACGTTGTCACCAGGCATCACCATTTCGACGCCATCAGGGAGAGCGATCGAACCAGTTACGTCCGTCGTGCGGAAGTAGAACTGCGGGCGGTAGTTGCTGAAAAAGGGAGTGTGCCGACCACCCTCGTCCTTGCTGAGCACATAGATCTCTGCTTTGAACTTGGTGTGCGGCTTCGTTGTCCCTGGCTTGGCAATCACCTGCCCACGCTCAAGATCGTCTTTCTTCGTTCCACGGAGCAGTATCCCCACGTTGTCACCAGCACGGCCTTCGTCGAGCAGTTTGCGGAACATTTCGATATCTGTAACCGTTGTCTTCGTGGTGTCGCGGATGCCGATGATCTCAACTTCCTCCATCTTCTTGATGATTCCACGCTCGATACGTCCAGTAGCAACCGTTCCGCGACCCTCAATCGAGAACACGTCCTCGATCGGCATCAGGAATGGCTGATCGACTGGACGCTCTGGGATCGGGATGTAATCGTCGACCGCAGCCATGAGCTTCATTATGTTCTCCTTGTGAACCGGATCGCCCTCAAGCGCCTTCAACGCAGAGCCACGGACGATCGGAATATCATCGCCAGGGAATTCGTACTGGTTGAGCAGGTCCCGCACTTCCATCTCAACAAGGTCGAGCAGCTCATCATCATCGACCTGGTCCACCTTATTCATGAAGACGACGATCGCCGGAACACCTACCTGACGGGCAAGCAGGATGTGCTCACGTGTCTGGGGCATTGGTCCATCGGCCGCACTGACTACTACAATCGCTCCGTCCATCTGCGCAGCACCAGTGATCATGTTCTTCACGTAGTCAGCGTGTCCTGGGCAGTCCACGTGCGCATAGTGACGGTTGTGAGTTGCATATTCGACGTGAGCGGTAGAAATCGTGATGCCACGGGCTTTCTCTTCTGGTGCCGCATCAATCTCGTCATAGTCTTTCTTCTCAGCCAAACCCAGCTCTGCCAGGGTGTGGCAGATTGCTGCAGTGAGCGTGGTTTTGCCGTGGTCGACGTGACCGATGGTTCCGATGTTCACGTGCGGCTTGTCTCTTTGGAATGCTTGTTTGGCCATTTCTTTTTCTGTTCGTTGATGAGAGGGTCCGCCACTTATTGGGAGGCTGCCTTCAATTTTTAGATTGTATTGCTACCAGTGGGTTAATCGAGATTCTGGCGTTTGATTACATTGTCGAGCCTTGTGGCTGATGGAGCTCTTGATGGGAATTGAACCCATGACCTCTTCCTTACCAAGGAAGTGCTCTACCCCTGAGCTACAAGAGCAAAAAAACTGTCTAATCACGGCACCACTCCACCAAAATCTTATTGATTCCGGGGAGACAGCAACCGCAACGCCCTAAACGAGACGGTTCACCCATGGTAATTCTTTGAGTCATCTCAAAGAAGCATCCCAGGTGAACCAACACTTCCGCCATTTGAGCGTCGGGGAAACTATCAAAAAGATCCTCCTAGTCAAAAAATAATGTCGTGATTCTCACTTTCCCATTCTTATTCCTTTATGCTATTGGTAATCAAATGGTTATAGTTGAATTCAGCCGAAAAAGGGACCCGCGCGACCTTCGGATTACGAATCTTTTTTGAAAAACCGGCAGAAAAGTGCCGCCCATTTTTCTGCAAGATTCTGGTCCCTCGCTCTTCAACGGCATGTTATCTTTGCGAATTCCTTACCAGCGGGCACGGGGACGACAACAGGGCGCGTCGACGATTACGGCTCAAATGAAGATAATCGCAGATTCGATATTCTAGAAACAAGAATATTTTACGATAGTTAACTATATCTGTGGCGATTCATTGCCACAGTTGCGAAAATTTTCATGATGCTGCCGAATTGAGTCGCAAAGCGTCTGATGTCTGGTAGACTCTGCCGATATGGCTACCACACGCAGAACTCGTTTTTCACGACGCATTCCAGACCACGTAACCGACGAACTCGTCATTGTATTATCCGAGCCGAAAACCTACGAATTTAATTCTCTGTTCGAACTCGTTTATGAGAACCTCAAGCAACGCAACGCCGTCAGCGGCGGGGAAGAGATGCTTCGCCTCCGGGCTTACGAAAAGCTCCAGAACCTCGTAACACGAGGGCTTGTCGAAAAGGCAGGCAAGAAATATCGCGGCCTTGAGCGCATTCAGGAGGCTTCCAGCAAGCACATTGCTGCTCAGCAGGCAGCGACTCAGGGGCAGCAGCAATCGCCCTGATCGGCCGTTCGTTGTTGCGATCTTCCCACACTCTAACTTTGGGAAACCCGGAGCATGAAGCTCCGGGTTTCTCTTTTCCAGATCACGCAATTTTTCGAAAGTCTCGTAGCGCTCGCGTATCCAGCACCCCTACCGCCTCACAAGAATGCAAGAAGAGCGCATCCTTCTCCTGCAACTCAAGCGAATTGGCGACGCCATCTTGACCGCCCCAGCAGTCTCACTCGTGCGACAAACTTTCCCCAACGCCCGCCTGACGCTGGCTCTGAGCGGTGCCACTGCGCAACTCGGCCCCGCATTCTGCGACGTCGATGAAATCCTGCACTACCGCCCCGGCAGGCCGAACCTCAGAATTTGGAACCAATTGATCACGGGGCGATTCGACAAATGTCTCGATTTCTCTGGCAGCGATCGCGCAGCCCTCATGACCCGGCTGAGTGGTGCGACCGACCGCATCGGCTATCGCAAATTTGCTGAAGGAAAACGCGGACGGCAGGGCGCCTACAACGCGCTTTCCGATGCCTCCGTGCGAGATCTCCACACCGTCGACTTCCATTTGGCGCTGGCGCAAATGATCACGGGCACAAACTCCAGTCCCCAGCGTTCGGGCTTCACCATTTCAGGTTCATCGCAGGCAGTAGCAGCAGTGGTAGCAGCCGCGGGAGAACGCTACGCTGTAGTCCATCCGGGCACCGCCCGAACAGAAAAGTATTGGCCCGCTGAGCGCTGGGCGCAGGTCATCACCCACCTGCAACAGACGCACCACCTGCCGTGCGTCCTGACCGGTAGCCTCGACAATGCGCAGGAGGTCGCCCACTTGCGCGAGATCCAGTCGCTCACTGCCTTCTCCGTTCAAAACCTCGCCGGTCAACTCTCGCTCATCGACGTGGCGGCGGTGATCGGGGGAGCCGCCATCGCCCTCGGCGTGGATTCGGCAGCGATGCACCTGGCAGCGATGCTTGAGGTTCCTCAACTCGTCCTGTTCGGCCCGACTAATCCGTTCCATTGGCGACCACGACACGAGAATGCCACAGTCCTGCTGGCGGGCAACGATGCACTCGACATCGCTACCTTTCAGGCCAGACATCAGGCCGCGCCAATGGCCGATCTCACCACGGATCTCGTCCGCCGCGCGATCGATGCCCGACTCGGCCCAAAGCAAATAAGGTAAGCAGTGTGCCAGTGCCCCTCATGTCCGCACGTCCTACATGTCCTATGATGATCTGGCATTCCATTTGGAAGTGTGGCACTATTGGCGGAAGAATTGTGCATCCGAATTCGCACTCTGCGCGTTGTGTCACCATCCCCCATACCTCAATCCGATGCTTTCCTGCCTGACGGCGAAGTCAAGCAGTTGCTCGCGCGGATCTGTGGGACAGGACAAGGAGGCGTTTGACAGCCTCTATAAGTTAACCGGCACGATGTTGTATTCCATAGCATTTTCCCTCATGGGGAACGAAGCAGAGGCGAAAGACGCCTTTCAGGAATCGCTGGTTAAAATCTGGGAGCGGGCGTCCACCTACGATCCCGAGAAGGGCAATTCTGTCGCCTGGATCGCACGTCTGACCCGCAATACATGCCTGGACAAACTGCGGGCCAGGAAGCGTTTTCGCTCCGCCATCGATCGCGCAGCCGAAGACCTCCAGGTCCAGTCGGTTGCCCACTCCGGCGAGGGCGAGACCTCTGGTGCGCAGCTGTTAATCTCAAGGGAACGTGCCGATAATCTGCTTGAAGCAATGCAACTGCTCCCAGCGGATCAACGCGTGGCAATCGAAATGGCGTTTTTAAAAGGGATGACTCAGACAGAAGTGGCCGAAGAACTGGGAGAACCCCTCGGCACTATCAAGGCACGCATACGGCGGGGGATGTTGAAACTGCAGAGCAGCCTGACCCGACGGGCCAGCGAAACCCACAGTGTAAGCGCAAGCCCATGAACGACGAAACGACAACTCTTGAAGAGCGCCGCGCTGAGCTGGCCGCACTCCATGCGCTCGGCGCACTGGACGCAGGCAGTATTGAGCAGATCGCGGAGTGCCTCGGCTGCCCTGCAGCGGAGTTGGAAGACGCAGTTGAAAGGTTTGATATCCTGCTCGCTGCCATGTCGCAGACACTGCTCCCACAAATCCCGCCGCCGCCGGACGCCAAGGCAGAGATTGACAGAATGTTAGGATTTATCCAGGACGATCCGGGAACTGAGGAGGTCGACAACGGGCAGGGATTCGCCTACGTGCTGAATGACGAGGGCCAATGGCGGCCGCTCCCCGTCTTGAAGGGCGGGGCTCGCATAAAAGAACTCAGCCACGATCCGGACTCCGCATTTACCGTCATGCTGCTGGAGCTCGATCCCGGCACGAAATTTCCCAGTCACTCGCACCACGGTGTGGAAGAAACCTACCTCATCAGTGGCGATTTGCGCATTGAAGACCGCGTGCTCAAGCCAGGTGACTATGCCCGTGCACTGCCGGGCAGCCGACACCATGCACTTTACTCGGAGACAGGTTGCCGGGCGCTGGTGGTCACTGCCAGGGAAAACTACCCCGGGCGAACCATCCGCGCATATGGCGCCCTTCACAAAGCCCTGGCACAATGCAAGAACCTGTTCGCCAAGGAATCTGACCCGAACTGATCCATCCCGGTTGTCTCGATTATCTTGGTTCTGTCGACTTGCTTCGCTCGCAGGGATCGGATAGAAAACCCGTTCATCGATGAACAGGAACTTCTTTCAATACTCACTTCGGTCTAACGGAGCGGCCCCCTCACTGTGGGTAATGGTGTTTGCGGCCGCGGCCTGCCTTTGGCTTTGGCTGTGGCTGTGGACTGGGTCGGTCGAAGGCGGTGTGGTGAACCGCAACGGCAACGGGCCTCGCAGCTCCGCGATGGCTGGAGCTGATATCGCCAGCGAAAGCGATCCGATGGCAGCGATCGGCCGCAACCCGGCGCTGCTGTCGACAATGGAGTCGCCGCATCTGACGCTCTCGGCAATGGGTGCGCTGGGTACAGGCGACTACCGTAACAAGTACGGCGAGAGCTTCGATTTCGACCAGGCAGGAGGATTTCCTGAGGCTGCCATCGCTTTCCCCGTCGGCGATTCGCCGGTGTCCATCGGTCTCGGCTTCGGCGTGGTGGCGGCTAAGGAAGTTGACTGGAGGTATCGCGATGTCGATGGCGGCGCCGGTGGCGCTGCGAGTTACGGCTTCCTCGAACACAGCTCACGCTTCCTCATGGCGCGGACAGCCGCAGCACTCAGCTATGCGGTCAATGACCAGCTGTCCCTGGGTATGAGCGGCGGTCTGGTCTACGAAGAATTCCAACTGCAGGCCCCGTTCATCTTTCAATCGAACCCAATTCTCAAAAGCTTCAAAACCGCACTGGATCTCGATACCGATGGCTACAGTGGCAACGCCGAAGCAGGCATGTTGTTTCGACCGACGGATCGCCTCAGCCTGGGCCTGACTTACCGCTCCCCCACCCCGATCACCAGCGAGGGCCGCGCGGACGGCACACTGGATGCGCAGCTGGCATCGCTGGGCATCACAGGGTTTGACTCAGCCGTTCACTACGACGCGGAAGTGGAAACCGCATTCCCTCAGGCGATCGCCGGGGGCATCGCCTGGAAGGTGACGGATAGATTGCTGCTGGCAGGACAAGTCGAATGGGTGAACTGGAGCGACGCCTACGACACCCTCGACATCACCCTGCGCAACGGCACGAACAATGACCTCAAAAACCTGGCAGGAAGGGAAGTCCGCGATTCGGTTCCGCTCCACTGGGAGGATCAACTGGTGTTTCGCACAGGGGCAGAATACGAGCTGACCGGGAACCTCATGTTACGCGCGGGCTACGCCTTCGGTGCCAGCCCCATGCCCGACGAACTCGTCACACCCGTCAATGCCGCAATCAGTGAGCACCTGATCTCCGCAGGCATTGGCTGTCGCATCGGCAGTTGCTTGATCGATCTCGCCTACCAGTATGAGCTCCCACGTTCCGTCGAAACCGGCAACAGCGGCTACCAGGCCGGCGAGTACAGCGACAGCCGCCTGCGAATCAGTTCCCACTGGGTGAATCTCGGGTTCACCTTTGAGTTTTAACTTCGACTGCGGATCTTCGCCATAATGAAATGGGCGCTCCAACCCGCGATCAGCGCCAGACCAATCCAGATCCCGGTCAGCAGCCTGCTCTGTGATTGAGCGGGATCAGAAACTTGAACTCTCATCCCCATTGGCGAGAGGGGCACCGGCTGTGTGTTTACTGGAGATTGGTTGTCCGCTGCGTCGAGGATGGCGTGGAGCTCATGCCCGACCTCAGGGAAAATC
>JAQCER010000096.1 GCA_027618625.1 Verrucomicrobiota bacterium | reverse complement strand
TGGATTGCTCGCCGCACCGCCAGAGCACCCGATGATCTGGGTGTTCTGGCACAACCGCATCTTCTCGATGCCCGTGTTCTACAAGCGCTACCTGCCCACGCGTTACGGCGCAGTGCTGACCAGTGCCAGCCGCGATGGCGCAATCCTGTCCGAGGCCATGCGACGACTCGGAGTGGGCTCGGTGCGAGGCTCCAGTTCCAAGCGAGGCGGTGCTGCAATGTTAGGGCTGACCGAGTGGCTCAAGTCCGGTCACGATATCGTGATCACCCCCGACGGCCCTCGCGGCCCCTGTTACAAACTGCAACCCGGCGTGATCAAGCTCGCCCAACTCACCACCGCCCCCGTCCTGCCCCTCACCGCCACCTACGCCAAAGCCAAACGCCTGCGCACCTGGGACAAGTTCTTCATTCCCCTGCCGTTCTCCAGAGTAGAGGTCAAAGTCGGGCCGCTCCTCCACATCCCTCTTACCGAAGGAGATGCGGAATTCGAACGGGAGCGCCAGCGGTTGGAAGACTTGCTGGGGCGCGACTGAGGGAAGGTGCGATATCGACCTTACTTCGTCTCGTTCCAGCCCTGGGCTTCGATGATTTTTTCGAGCGCGGGTGCGGCCGCGAAGTTTTCTGGCAACAGTTTGTGATTGAGCATGTAGAGGAAGGCGCTGCGCACCTGCAGCACATTGCCTTTACGCTCTTCGAGGCTTTCGGCGCTGGCTTCTTTGAGTCTCTCGATCATGCGGTCTGCAATCTCGGTCGTGCGTTTGAGCGTCTCCTCGTCCTGATCGTAGCAGAGCGACTCCATGATGCGGAGCAATCGGTCGGGGCCGCGGAGTTCTCCTGCATTTGCACGTATGGATGCTGCGATCTCTTTGCGCTTGGCCATTGCGGCTTCTTCACTGAGTCGTCCGTCGGTGCCGCCTTCCACAGCGCGTGGAGCGAGTGGGCGGAACCAGATGTTGCGATACTGCACGGTGTTGCCATGATCCTGCAGCTTCAGCCTGCTCATTTCTGGGAATGGCTTCGACTTCGACCGTTCTTTATGCCCGCCGCCACCTTCCAGTGGTGTGCTGTCCTGAACGAGGACTCCATTGATGAACACACGGTCACATGTCCGGAATCGACTTCGACGCCATCTTTGTAAACGGGTCGGCGAAAGACGATGTCGTAAAACTGCCATTCGCCCGGCTTGCGCAGTGCATTGGCCATCGGCGGGTTTACGCCGTAGACTGAACCGGCGAAACCGTCGGCGTAGGTGGGATTGTCATAGTTGTCGAGCACTTGGATCTCGGTATCTCCGGCGAGGAAGATGCCGCTGTTGCCACGTCCCTGGCTATCGCCTTTGACCTCGGTAGGGGCAGTCCACTCGACATGCAACTGGCAGTCACCGAACTCCGCCACGGAATGGATGTCGCCTGCGCCTGGGGTGCATTGAAGGGTTCCTGCCTCGGTGCGCACCCACTTCACCTCCTTGCTGGAGGTCCAATTCGCCAGGCTGCCTTCGGATCCATCAAACAGGACGATGGCATCCGACGGCGGTGTCCCTTGCTTTTCTTGGGTGCTGAATGTCCCGGGCTCGACTCTTGGTGGCTGCGGGCGATTGCCATCGTGCACTGCCCAAGGGTGATTCGCATCCGGCGGATCGCCGTAAAAGCGGTCTGCATGCGCTGCGCCAAACAGGCTTACGATTGGAAGAATGCCAACTGCAGCACGAACGGCGATCAATGATTTACTGCGGAGATTTTGCATCCGCGTGATTTAGATGAAGCGGCTCGATTGCGCAAGCTCTGCGCTGCTGCTTCAGAAGTTTTCCATTCCAGCGAGCGCTACGACTGATGTCACACCGTGCCGGGGGGTCGAAAGAAAGGTTTTGATAGTGCGCTGCTGGGCTTCCTCCGTGAGGCTTGCATACATCGGCAATCGCAACAAACACGATGCGAAGCGTTCGGCATTGGGCAAGAAAGGGGTCGTGACATCGTCTCCTGTCAGCTGCCTGTAGTAGGGGCTTTGATGCAATGCCAGATAATGAAACACCGCGTATATTTCGTGTTCCCTCAAATGATCAAGGTAGGCATCGCGCTCTGCCATTGAGCTGCACACGACATAGAAGAGATGGCCATTGGCGGTAAACCGATATGCAGGCAGCGATGCCAGTTTCAGACCACGGGTGCCAGCAAAGTCTTTCAAGCCTTCGTGATAACGGTCCCAAAGTTCACTGCGGGTTCGGGTGACGTCCGCCACCGATTCGAGCTGTGCACACAGCATCGCGGCAGTAATGTCAGATGGCAGAAACGAGGAACCGGTATCGATCCAGCAGTACTTGTCCACATCTCCACGGCGGAAAGCTGCGCGGTTGGTGCCCTTTTCCCAGAGGATCTCTGCGCGGCGCTGGAAGCGGGCGTCATTCACCACCAGCAACCCACCTTCGCCCGAACTCAGGTTCTTGGTCTCGTGGAATGAAAACGCCGCCATGTGCCCAAGCGAACCCAGCGGTTTGCCCTTGTAAGTGGCATCGATTGCCTGCGCCGCATCTTCGATCACGATGATGCCACGCTCCGTGGCGATCTAAAGAATCGCGTCCATGTCGCAGGCCACTCCGCCGTAATGCATGACAACGATCGCCCGGGTGCGGGGCGTTATCCGCTCCGCGATTGATTGCGGATCAAT
This sequence comes from Verrucomicrobiota bacterium, assembly GCA_027618625.1. GTDB lineage: Bacteria > Verrucomicrobiota > Verrucomicrobiia > Verrucomicrobiales > DEV007 > JAGROY01. The sequence goes on along the minus strand of JAQCER010000096.1, from coordinate 5,822 downwards.
GTTAGGGTGATCAGCGCAGCTGTCAGCGAAAACGATTTTTTCGCCATGCAGGGCAAACGCATTGGCGGTCGACACGAAGGTGAACGACGGCGCGATGACTTCGTCGCCCGGCTGCAGGTCGAGCAACAGTGCGCACATTTCCAGTGCATCCGTGCAGGATGAAGTCAGGAGACAATGCTTGTAGCCATAGCGCTCGCGGAGCATCTCGTGGCAGCGCTGTGTGAAGGGGCCATTCCCAGATACGTGCCCATTGCTCAATGCTTCACGAACGTAAAGAAACTCCCTGCCGGTGAAGTGTGGCTTATTGAAGGGAACCACTTCCATCAGCTGCCCCCTCCCTGTGATCCGACGATGATTCCCATGATAATGATGCCCAGCCCAAGCAACTTGCGCGCTGGAAGGAGGTCGCCAAAAAGGAAGTGACTGCACACCGCAACCAGCGGGAAGGTCAGGCTCATGAAAGGATACGCGTGGTTCAATTGAAAACGCGACAGCGCAATCATGTAGAAAATGCTGGCGATGAATGCGGCTCCAAAACCCGAGAGCACCCACGGGTCCATCAGCACGCGCAACAGCCCTATTACCTCTTCTTTGTTCAAGCCATTGAGGCCAATGCCCCTGCTGGACACGCGCCAATAAAGGACGAGCTGCCCGTAGATCGTGAACAAAATAGTGGCTGCTATGAAGAGGTAACCCATAAACCTGCCGCGAGGCTAGCCAAGGATTTCTTGTCATGCAACGTCCAAATATCAATCCGCCCCGATAGTTAACATAACTGCTATACCTCTCAATAAGGACTGCCTTAACGATGGAGGCGAGGGCGGGAATCGAACCCGCGGTAGAGCTTTTGCAGAGCCCGGCCTTACCACTTGGCTACCTCGCCATCATGATGATGGGCATCGTTCAGCCCGGACCGTAACACGCTTGCCGCTGCTGTCAATGAAGCAAGGGCCGCCTACGCTTCTTCCTCAAACTCCGACTACAAGATAAAGGGAGATTCGAATAGAACTTGGCTTCGTCTCAGAGCCGAGATGGACAACCATGATCCGTAAGGAAACGCACTCTCGTTGTCCTCAATTACCCCTGGCTTGGGAATAGTCCAGAAATGATCCACGTCCAGCCGGAAGCTACATCTCCGCCAAGCGGGCCATGATCGATAGGATGCTTGATTTGATCGGCGCATATTCACCAGTGTATTGATGCACCATGATGGCAAAAGCGGCTTTCTTGCCGGAGCGGCAGTCGACGTAGCCGGCGTAGCTCTTGACGCGGTTCACGGTGCCGCTTTTGGCGTGAATGCGGCCTTCGGCAGAAGTGCCGCCGCCGATGGATTTCAGAGTCCCACTGCGGCCAGCGACGGGCAGTGAGGCGCGGAATTTTTCGGCTCCAGAGAGATTCTGGAACATTGCCAATGCCGCGGTGAGCTGATTCGGCGTGACAGCATTGCCGCGCGCGAGTCCGCAGCCGTCGACCATATCGAAGCCAGTGGTGTCAATGCCGTTGGCATTTAGAAATGCAGTGACTGCCTTAGCCCCTGCGACAGTGCTTCCGTCCCCGGACGCCTTGGAACCAATCGCATTGAGCAGCGCTTCGGCGTCCAGATTGAGGCTCTCGTGATTTATGGGACGGATGAGGTCGCCGAGCGGTTCTGCCAGATGGCTGTGCAGGTCAACCCTTGTGCCACGAGCTTCGAAGTTGCCACGCCGTGCGGTCGTTGGCTCCACTTTGGCGATGATGCCTTTGGCTTTGAGAAATGCATCCAACCGGACGGCACAAAAGTAGGCCGGATCAGGAATCGCGGCTTTGATCGAAAATGTTCCGGACTGCTTCGGGACCGATCCCCGCAGAACATAGGTTTCCGCATAGGGCGCTCCGTAGACGTAGCCCTGATCGCCAGAGTCGGCCTCGCCAGTGCGCATTTCATTGACGAACTCAAGCGAGGGTATCGTTGGGCTGGTGGAAACAAGCTTGGCAATGCTGCCGACAGTTCCCGGCTGGAACGAAACGAAGAACGTGTTGTGGTGAAAATTGAGGCCGGTCACTGGCGGCGCGTAGTAGTTGCCGATGTCGTCCCACGCCCACCCACCGGAAATCGCCTGAGTGCTGAAGGCACTGTCGTCACCGATCACTGCGCCATCGATCGCCTTGATTCCGGCGGCCTGCAGAACGCCGTGCCACTCGGCAAACAATCCCAGCCATCCATCTTGCGCCAGAGTGGGATCGCCGCTGCCACGGACAAAAATGTTGCCGCTCAAGGTGCCGGTGGCGGCATCGATGGCACCATCGTGTTGCAGGATGGTGGCAAATCGATAGTCCTTACCGAGAATTTCCAGCGCACAGCCAGTCGTGATGATTTTCAAAGTAGATGCCGGAAGCAGGCTTTTGCCGCCGTTAACTGCGACGAGCGGGGCAGCGATGCCCGAAGCCTCTGCTGGACCCTGAAGAAGCCTCAGCGAAAACCCTACCAGCCCGGATTGGGTGCCGGATTGCGCGGCCAACTCATCCACGGTAGCCACCACCTCGCTCAAGCCAGGAATGGGTGCGGCTACAGGATCCTGCGCCTGCGCCTGAGCCTGAGCCTGCGGCGCAACCGCAATAAGCGCTATCCTAGCCCAGCTAGTTGCGGCAAGAAGTGCCGAGATATGTGATGGTTTCACTTTTCTGATTTTGTGTCGGTGCCTGCCTTGTCCATCGCCTCGGCACGCTGGTTCTTAAGGCGGATCACACCTTTGTGATTAAGGTTTTAAATGGTCGGTCGGCTAGCCAGTGACATTCCAGCGCGATGTCAATGCCGTGATCTGATCAGCCGCCAATGCCTGCATGTTCCCAAGAAAGACGGTTTCTCCGAATTGAGCAAGCTCTTAGGCTCTTAGAGGAGCCGGGGATTCGGGAGCTAAAGCAAAAAGCTGTTCAAATCCTCGTCAGTAGTCATGAGGTTCAACTAGAATTGACGTAGAATTGACCGTCATGCGTAGGCTATGACGCAGCCCTTCAGGCTGCCACGCGGTTCCTAAAAACTCCCAAGGCGTTGTCCTGGGCTGCTATGATAGGGCCCGTTGGGCTTGGAAAGCTACGGTCGCACCGATCAGCTACGGTCGCACCGATTTCGAACAAGCATACATCACACTACGGTCGCACCTGCTGCCATCTCCTTGCAATCCGCCTTTTCATCATCCACTCTGTTTCGTGTTTATGGCGTGGAATCACCTCCCTCTTGACTGCGGCAATTTCCTCCGGCGAATTGCTGCTGCTACCGTGTTGCCCAGTGCTCTCGCGGCACTGCTGACGCCCGATGGCGTCGCAGGTGGACTTTGGGAAGCTCAGCCGATCTCACTTTCACCACTCGCTGAGGCACAAGCCACCAAGCCGATCGAAGACCGCTGGACCTTTGAAATGGAGAGCGGTTTCCTGTGGAAGATCGGCACCAATACCCCGATCGACTACGAGCTGGCACCGCAGATCATCAGTGCACGTGGGCCGCGTCACTTTGGCGGCACTGCCTTTGGCGGGAAATGGTGTGTGCGCCCGCAACACAGCCTGCTCATGGAAGCAGTCGTCGCCGGGCCGGAGACCTATTACCTCGGCTACTCCGCCAGCCCGGTCGCCGAGTGGTGGAATGCCGAAGAAAGCTTCTGCGTTTTTCTCTCCGCTGGCGGGGGCTTCGGCTTCGTCGACAGCCAGGACAATGTCGTCGGCGCTCAGGGTCAGGATTTCACATTCAACTGGTTCGCCAAGTCCGGCATCCGCATGCGCATCAAGGACGACTGGTATTTCTCAGCTGCCGCATTCTTCCAGCACGTGTCAAACCGCGGCATGACCGATCCCAACCCAGGGCTGGACGCGCTGGGTGGGTTGATCGGGTTCAGTCGCCCGTTTTAGCTAATCTTATCTTTGGCGGCGTGCGTGCGCTTCACCGCAGCGCTGGAATCCTTGGCAGGATTCCGCGCGCTTTCTGCAGGCGGACGAGCAGGTAGAACAATCGCAGCCTCCAGTGGACTGCCCAGCTGCCGTCGAGGCGTCCGGCGAGGATGGCGTTGACGGCTTCCGGGACTTTAAAAAATTCTCGCGGCGACATCAGGACTTCCATCATGTCGGGCGTGTAGAAGCGCTCGATCATTTGGCGATAGGTGTGCATGTTAGACAGGCATCGCTTTTCGTAGCGCCGCATCTTGCTGGTCAGCGCGGTGTTCGTTCGCAATGCGTCCGCCACGGCTTCGGCACCAGCCTTGCCGCCGATCATCGCGAGGTAGACGCCGGAGGAAAAGATGGGATCGAGAAAGGCTGCAGCATCACCAATGCGCACGAGGCGTTCGCTGACGACGGCCCGGTTGGTATATGAAAAATCGGTGATGGTATGGAGCTTACCGATTACTTCCGCTGCTGCCATGCGCTGTTGCAAGGCTGGATTCTGCGCCACTGCAGAGTAGAAGAGGTCGGCTGGCGTCACGCCTTTGAGCGCGGTTTTGTCGAACACCAGGCCGACGCTGGTCTTCTGCTCGGACAACGGAATGAGCCAGCACCAGGCGTCTTTCAATCGCACGATGACGATGTCTCCCGCCTCCTCGCCGGAAGGCATTTGCACGCCTCCGAAGTGACCGTAGATCGCCACTTTGCGCAGGTGCGGATGGTCTTCACGCAGCTTTGCCCGGTTGCCTGAAAAATTCGCGACACCGGAGGCATCGATGAGAAAGCGTGCGCTCACCGGGCGTTCCTCCGTGCCTGAAGGAGCCAGCACGGTCATGGTTACGCCATTCTTTGCATCGACTGCGCACTGCGTCACTGGCGTTTCCTGCCACACGGTGGCCCCGCACGTCGCAGCGTGATCGAGCAAGATGGTATCGAAGCGCGAGCGCTCTACTTGATACGCTGTCGGATGGTCAGTGAACGATCCATCGCGGAAGCGAAACTTCGTGCTGCGGCTGCCGTCGCCGGTATGGAACTGCGCGCCATGCTTCACCATGAAGCCGGCGTTTTCGATCTGATCCAGCACGCCGAGATCTTCGAACAGCGGCTTGTTGTACGGCAGGAGTGACTCGCCTATGTGAAATCGCGGGAACCGTTCCTTTTCAAAAACATGGACGTTGAATCCCTGGCGGGCGAGGATCGTGGCGGCTGTCGAACCGGCTGGCCCTCCCCCAATCACTGCGACATCGCAGGAAATCGCATCGCCCTGATTTGCCATTTTGCCTAGCCCCGGTGAGCCTGGATGGCTTCGGCGATCGCGTCGACGCTGCGGAGGACTCCGCGCGCGGTCTCGGAGTCCGAGAGCTTGAGGCCAAAACGTTTTTCGATTCCAACCACCAGTTGCAAAGCGTCGACCGAATCCAGTCCCAGACCTTCCGGTCCAAAAATCGGCGTGTCATCACCGATGTCGTCGGCGGATTCTTCGAGCATCAGCTCGTCGAGCATCATTTCTTTGATTTCTGCGTGGAGGGAAGGGTCGCTCATTCTCAATGCTTCACTAAAATCTACGCATGTAGTCCGTCAATGGAGTTCGCAAACCGGCGGATTTTCAGCTGTTTCAACTTGAACAGAAGCCTACAAGCCTGCCTGCCTTACCCTGAGGCAAAAGGAAAGGCGGCCAAGAGACCGCCTTTTCCATCGAAAACTATTCCCAGGCGGGCGCTCGCGTTCAAGAATCCTGCGCTGCGGCGCACTTCTTGGCTACTTTGGCCGGACGCTTGAGCAATGTGAGCACGTCGCGGGCGTTCATTTTAGCCACCGTATCCTCGTCCATTCCTAGAGAAACAAGGCGCTTTTTCTGGTTGCGCTGACGGCGGAGTTTGGTGCCTCCCCCTTTCTTGGGACGGCTTCTGTTTTTG
>JAQCER010000095.1 GCA_027618625.1 Verrucomicrobiota bacterium | reverse complement strand
TCTGGATTTTGCCGCGGGTGGGGCTGTGAATACTTTGGGACACTGTCATCCGTTGATGGTGCAGGTGCTGCATGAACAGGCGCAGAAGTTGATTCATTGCTCGAACCTGTATTCGATTCAGGAGCAGGCTGAGCTGGCCAGGTTTCTCACCGACGAAGTGGTGGGCGAGCCAGGGAAATGTTTCTTCTGCAACAGCGGTGCAGAGGCGAACGAGGCGCTGGTGAAACTGGCCCGGCTCTATGGCAACGCAGCGCCTGCAGCCGATGGCTCACCGCGCTACGAAGTGCTGACCTTTTCCAAATCCTTCCACGGCCGGACCCTGGCAACTATCGCTGCGACCGAGCAGGAAAAGGTGAGGCAGGGGTTTGCACCCTATATGCCAGGATTTCGCTACGTGCCGTTCAATGATCCAGCTGCTCTGCGTGCTGCGATTCAAAAGGAAACCGTGGCGCTTCTCGTGGAGCCCGTGCAGGGCGAAGGCGGGATCAACGTTGCTTCCGGCGCGTTTCTTAACGCTCTGCAGGAGGTGTGTGCCGAACACGATTTGCTGCTGATGTTCGACGAAGTGCAATGCGGGCTCGGTCGTGTCGGCCATGCCTGCGGATGGAAGGCTGCTGCTGCTGCCGACGGTGGGCCGGAGTTGAGGCCGGACGCGGTCAGTTGGGCCAAAGGACTCGGAGGCGGCTTCCCAATTGGCGGAATCTGGGCGAGCGATCGCACGGTGACTGGTTCCAACAAGAAGGTCAGCGAACTACTGGGGCCAGGAAAGCATGGATCGACGTTCGGTGGATCACCACTGGTATCGACACTGGCACTCGCGATCCAGCGCGAAGTGAAGGACAAGAACCTCGCCTTGCATGCCATTGAACAGGGAGACTACATCAAGCAGGTGGTAGCTGCCTGGACAAATACCGTGATCACGGATGTGCGTGGTTTGGGGCTGATGTTAGGATTCCTATTGCAGGGAGAGGCACCTGATGGGCTCAACTTGAGTGGGCACGCCCAGCGCAAGCTCATGGCCGCGGGGCTACTCGTTGTTCCCGCTGGGCCGGACGTGATTCGCTGGCTGCCGCCGCTGAATGTGTCCCGCGACGAGATCGATCAGGGACTGGCAATCATGAAGACAACACTGATCAGGGACTGACTGCCATGGCCGAAGAAAAGAAAAAAGCTCAACACCTCCTGTCGATCGAACAATTGACGGAAGCGGAAATCGAACGCTATGTCGATCTGGCGATCGAACTGAAACGGCAGCGTGCTGCCGACGTCGCCAGCAGCAAGGAACCCATTGCAAAGCAAAACTGGGCGTTGATATTCAGCAAATCATCGACTCGCACGCGGGTGAGCTTCGAAGTGGGCATACGTGAACTCGGTGGTCGTGCCATGTATTTTTCCTCGCGTGATCTGCAACTCGGACGTGGTGAGCCGATCAAGGACACCGCGCGGGTGATGGGGCGAATGATCGACGGTGCGATCATTCGTACCTACGATCAGCAGGACGTCGTTGAATTCGCGGAATTCAGTGGAGTGCCTACGATCAACGCCCTCACCGACGAGGAACATCCCTGTCAGATCCTCGCCGATCTCATGACCATGAAGGAACTGCTCGGTGGATGGAAGGGACGCACAGTCGCCTTTCTGGGTGATGGCGACAACAATATGTCGCGTTCATGGATGTGGGCGGCGGAACGCTGTGGTTTTCGTTTGGTCATCGGTGCGCCGCAGGCCTATCAGCCGTCAGAGAAATATCTGTCACGACTTACCTCTGGGAACATCATCTGCGAGAAAGATCCCAGCAAGGCGGCCGAAGGCGCGGATGTGCTCTACACAGATGTGTGGGTGAGCATGGGGCAGGAGGAGGAATCTGCCAGGCGCATCGCCGATCTGCAAGCGTTCCAGATCAACGACCGCCTGCTAGAGGCTGCGGCCAAGGATGCCATCGTCATGCATTGCCTGCCGGCATACCGCGAAAAGGAAATTACTGAAAAAGTCCTGGAACAACACTCCGATACCATCTTCCAGGAAGCCGAAAACCGATTGCACGCTCAGAAGGCGATTCTGGCGGTGCTCGGCGTTCGGTAGCGGCGCTGCTGTGTTGATCCATGGCTTCCTTCGGGCCGGTCGCTTCTGCGTTCCGCCATCAGATGAGTGTGCCGCCTCTTCGAGGCTGAATGGGCCAGCACGGCTCGACGTCGCTCGATTTTGTCGTATAGTGGTCTCATAGCATGCCAGAGGATAACATGAGAACCCGGCAGACCTTGCTCCTTCGCATTCGCGATGAGGGAGATGCGCGTGCGTGGGCGGAGTTCATGGATTTATACGGGGCGTTCGTTTTTAATTTCTGCCGGAAGCAGGGGCTGCAGCAGGCTGACGTGGAAGACATCGTGCAGGAAGTGTTCCGGGCTGTCGCCAAGTCGATCCACGGATTCGCCTACGATCCGACGCAGGGGACGTTTCGGGCGTGGCTGTTTCGCGTCGTGCGCAGTAAGTTGGCGAACCATTTCAATAAACAAAAGCGCCAGCCAGCCACGCCCGGAGAGACGCAGTTGGAATATCTGGCGGAACGAGAATCAGACGTAAATCCGGCGGAAGCTGCGGATTGGGAGCTGGCTTACAAGCGTCGAGTTTTCCAATGGGCGACGGAACGTGTGCAATCGGAATTCAAAGATACCACCTGGCAGGCATTCTGGATGTCAGCGGTGGAAGAGAAGGCCCCGCAGACGATCGCGGAGGAACTCGGTATCAGTACTGGGGCAGTTTACATTGCGAAGTCGCGAGTGGTCGCCCGCCTCAGGAAGGAAGTGGAATCTGCTACCGGTGAATTGGATGCCTTGTTTTGATGGGGCCTGACTTGAGAATGCACGATGGAAAGTAAGCCTGACAAAGCAACTCCCGATTGTCCGGCGGACGATGTGTTACTTGAGGTGATCGTGGATGTTCGCGACAGCGCGGCATCCAGAAAAATTGAAAGCCATCTTGAACGGTGCAAACGCTGCCAGCATCGGCTTGATGAGCTTGCGGGAGCGAGTTCGATGCTACCGGGAGATTTATTGAAGAGCACGATAGCACTGCGATCGGAGGAATTTGAGCAATTCATGAGCCGCATCCAGGCACGGGGTGAGTCCTCACTGGCAGGGGCACTCAAACAAGGTGCTGACGCACCGATGGAGCAGGCTGATTTGCCGTCGGATGATTACTCAGAAATTCTAGAGCCACCTTCTCGTCCTGGCTTGATCGGGATGCTGGGCGACTATGAAATTGAAGAGAAAGTCGCAGCCGGCGGGATGGGGATTGTGTTTAAGGCAAGAGATGTGCTGCTGAATCGAACGGTAGCGATCAAAGTGCTTCGATTGTCCCAGGTGGGAATGAACGACGCGCGGAAGCGATTCTTCCGAGAAGCCCAGGCGGTGGCGGGAATCGATCACGAAAATATCGTCCCGATCTATCAGGTCAATCACGAAGCAAAGTCTCCGTATCTGGTGATGCCGTTCATTCGTGGCCAAACGCTGGACGAAGTCGTGAAGGCGCGTGGGGCACCGTTGGCAGCGAAAGAAGTTGCCACGATCGCGCGTCAGATCGCCAGTGGTCTTGCGGCGGCGCATGATCGCGGGCTCATTCATCGCGATATCAAGCCCGCCAACCTTCTGCTTGAGAACGAGACGAACCGGATTTGGATCGCAGACTTCGGACTGGCAAGGGCCATCTGGGATCCCGCGCTGACGCAGTCCGGTTCCTTGACGGGCACGCCCTTGTTCATGTCGCCGGAGCAGGCGAGCGAAGGGATTGTGGGTGCACGCAGTGACCTTTTCAGTCTGGGAAGCGTTCTTTACTACCTGGCAACGGCCAGACTTCCTTTCGCCGGGGCCCGATCTCTGTCGATTCTACGGAAGGTCTGCGAAGACGACCCTCCTGCTGTATCCGAGCTCAATTCCAACATTCCCGACTGGCTGGCCCGTCTCATCACTCGATTGATGCAAAAGGATCCTGCAGATCGACCTCAGAGTGCCGAGGAAATTATTGCGATGCTAGACCATCCGGAATTATCAGAGACCAACAGCGCACGCAGGAGCGCTACGGCTAAAAAGCGCCAGACGATTCCCGTTTGGGCAGCCGTAGGCGTCGCGCTGGCCGGAGTAGCGGCCATCGCTATCGCATTCCACGGCGGTGGTGGTGGCTTCTTGAACAACGTCCTTGACCCGGAAAGTCCTGCCCATCGCACTGACGGCGGCGATGCCTCATCGGGGGTTACGATCGTCCGACCGAATGGAGCTCGCGAGGCAGCGGCGACACTCTCAAGCGCGGTCAATTCCGTCGGCGTAGGCGATGTCATTGAGCTTTCACAAGCAAGCGATGCCTCGTTTCTATCAGCTACTCTGCGTTTGGAGCGTGCGGTGACGCTGCGCGCAGGCAAAGGGCAGTCACCAGTGATCGAGTTTGCGAACACGCTCTTTGATACTGCATGGCCACTGAAATTGGAGGGGCTCGTGTTGCGGTGCACGGATCCTGACACGCCGTTGATTCGCACCAGTGGCTCCGAGCTCTCATTGGTGAATTGCCAGATCGAGAGTGGCACCCCGGGGGCACCAATGAATTCCCCACAAAACGCATCGCAGATGGTGAATCTCGTCCTCGCTCCTGCCATGATCCACTGTGCCGGGGTTCCTTCAGTCGTTATTCGTAACTGCCAGCTGATGGCGCAGACAACGCTGCTGCGGCTGCAACCCGATTCGCGTAACGAACTCAGCGGAGCCAACATTGTCGTCTCCAATAGCGTCATGCAAGCGGCCTCCGGATTCACGCTGGAACTCGGCCAAGATGTCAACGTCGAAATGGAACGCTGCCTCGTTCGCAGTGAGCGCAATTTGTTCACGCTTCATCGCAAACGGCAAGCCCGACAGAACGGAAAATGCACCCTCCAGCTTACGTCTAACTCAATCATCGCCAAGGGCCCGATTATCGGCTTTGGCGACGCCGATATCGTTGATGCCACTGAGGCGATCTTAGCCACCAATGCCTGGAGCGATCGCTCGTTCTGGACCGCAGGGATCTTTCCTGGTCGTCGGGCAAATTCGGACGTCGATGGAACAAAGATGATCACGCGGAATTACCAGGCATTTCTCGATTTGCTCGGTGCAAAGGAGTCGGATCCAGTGATCATCAAGAACAACCAATTCAACCAATTCAACCAATTGACTAAGGACAACCTTCGCTCAGTGGCCAGAAAGTTCCCGGCAAAGCGCCGTCCCGATGTGCGCATACTTGGGCCTGGAAGTGGCTTCGATGCCTTTCGCGATTCGGCTCTGTACCAGCGTATCGGTAGGTAGTCCTCATGAAGAATCTCCACCGGGTGTGACCGCTGCCTCATGTGATGATTCTGAGAGGCGGGTTGGGAGGGCTTGTTCGAAAGCCGAGCCCAGCGGGCCCTATCATAACAGCCCATGGCAACTCCCTCGGAACTTGATTCTATTCGCAACCCAGCCTGAAGGGCTGCCTCATAGGATCCCGATCCAAATGGAATGGTCCTCTGTGGCGATCGCCTGGAGTAAATGGGCCAGTGGGAAACTCGCGATTCTGACGTTGAAATTCGCCTGATTGGAGCCGAAGGATCGGTCTATGAAAGGTGCGCTGTTCAGCATTGGCATTGACCTCGGAACTACCAATTCGGCCTTGTCGTTCACTCGGTTGGACGACGAGTATGCCGTTTCGGAGGTGTTTTCGATACCTCAGTGGGTGTCGCCGACGGCTGTGGGTAGCAGCTCGACTCTTCCATCGTTCCTGTATTTGCCGTCGACAGCAGAGGCCGGCCACTTCGGTTGTGATGCCGATGCCGCGCCGAACTGGGTGGTGGGCAAATTCGCGCGCGCCCAAGCCGCTGACCTCCCGGGTCGCGTCGCGCATTCTGCAAAATCGTGGCTGTGTCACCATACGGTCGATCGCTCTGCACCCTTCCTGCCATGGGCATCGGATGAGCTTTCAGATGGAGAGAAGATTTCGCCCATCCGCGCATCAGCGTTCATCCTTGGGGCACTGCGCGGTGCCTGGAATACCGCATTCGCCGAGCTGGGAGCGCAGGGGCAATTTGATGCGCAGCAGATCACCATCACCGTGCCAGCTTCATTTGATTCAGCGGCCCAGAAGCTGACACTGGAAGCAGCCGAGCTGGCAGGATTTCCCGCAGGTGTGCAGCTCATCGAAGAACCACAGGCGGCATTTTATCGATGGCTGGAGCGCTTCCCCACGCGCGATGAACTCAAAAAGCGCCTGCCGGAGCTCGGACTGCGTGACCACTACGTGCTGATCGTCGATGTCGGTGGTGGCACTTCCGATTTCAGTCTGTTTCGATTGCAGCTGGATGAAAGCAAAACGGTTCCTTCGATCGAACGCGTCGCGGTGAGCGATCACATTTTGCTCGGCGGTGACAACGTTGACCTCGCACTGGCGCACATGCTTGCCGCACGGATGGGTGATGCAGATGTCGATGTCGACGAGAAGCTCTCGAGCAAGCAGTGGCATTATCTGGTGGCCCGATGCCGTGACTTGAAAGAGAATGCTCTAAAAATCGATGGCCCGGACGACGAAGAGTTTCCCGTTTCGATCCCTGGACGAGGAGCAAATCTGCTCGCCGGGACCCTGTCTGCAAGGCTCCAGCGTCACGAGTTGTCGGCACTTTTGCTCGATGGTTTCTTCCCGAGGTGCCCTGCTGACCAGGTGCCGGCACGCAGCGAGAGTGCTTTGAAAGAATGGGGGCTGCCCTTTGCCAGCGACAGCGCGGTGACCCACTACCTTGCCGATTTCCTCCAAGGACAACCACAGGTGGATGCCGTGATTTTCAATGGCGGTGCGCTGTATCCGAAGCCGCTGCGCGACCGTCTGGTGTCGGTCATCGGTGACTGGCAATCGGGAAAAATGCCTGCCCTGCTGAACAATCCTGAGCCGGATCTGGCCGTCGCCCGCGGTGCTGCACGCTACGGCTGGCTGACACATCGCAAGGAACAACGCATCGAAGCCGGTGCCGCGCGCACGCTTTACCTCGAAGTGGCAGGTGAAAAAAAGGGCGATCCCCCATCGCTTCTCTGCATTCTGCCACGCGGCACGCATCCTGAAGAAGCGGTGTCTGTCGAGCGCGTCGGCCTCAAATTGCGGGTAAATCAGCCGGTGCGGTTTCGAGCATTCTACTCAACCAAGCGCAACCGTGACAAGCCGGGCGCGGTGTTGCCGATGGAGCAGGGCAAGTTTCATCCGTTGCCAGCCCTTCAGACCATTGCCCGGGTAACGAAGAATCAGGCCAATGCGTCGGGCGGGCAATTGCCGATTCGCCTTTCGACCAGTCTTAATGCGCTCGGCTTGTTACAGGTTTCGTGTGTGTCTGCGGTCGATGGTGTCGATAAGGAGTGGCCGTTGGAGTTTAATCTGCGCCAGGGGTTGAGTTCGGCACAGGGGAAGAGTGGTGGTGGCTTTGTTAGAGAAGAACGCGCAGAAGCAGCCGAACTCGAATCGGGGACAATGCCGGAAGGGGACGCTGGTGTCAGTGAGAAGGAAATGCGAGCTGCAACGGAAGTGCTGCGGAAGGTATTTTCGGCAAATGAGAAGGAAGGATTGCAGCGCAAGGTGAGTTTCGCCTGGCTGTTGAAAGAGCTGCAGAAAGCACTGGCGGGAATTCCGAAGCATGAATGGAACTGGGTGCTGATCCGTTCTTTATGGCCGGTTCTGGAAGAATGTCAGGATGGGCGGCGAAACTCCGCGGATCACGAGGAAGCCTGGCTCAGCCTAGCCGGCTATATCCTGCGGCCAGGCTTTGGCGCGGAGCTTGATGAACTACGCATGGAGGAGTTGTGGCAAGTGCGGCAGTCCGGCCTCGCCTTTCCGGGGAAGCGATGCCGCCTTCAGGAATACATCCTATGGCGGCGCGTTTCCGGTGGTTTGAGCCGGGAGCGACAGGAGGCGGTGCTGCAGGAATCAATGCCCGTCCTGCGTCAGCAGAAGAGTCCGCCAGCCGAGTTGATCCGCATGGCGGGTGCGCTCGAGAGGGTAGGGCAGGGGCTGAAGCGGGAACTCATCGAGATGTTATTGGCAAAGGCCGTGGAGTTATTGCAGCGTGGAGAATATGCGGATCCTTACTGGGTATCCCTGACGCTCTTGTTGAATCGTGCGCCGCTCTACGCGGGGCCCGAGTCGGTGGTGTCGCCGGAACTTGTGGCCGATGCCTTCGCCGCCTGCGAGAAGCTGAACTGGGAGAAGACTGCGGAACTGCAGACGCTCTTCTTGCGGGCAGCGAGAATCGTCGACAATCCCCACCTCGATCTGGACCCGGCTTTCCGCAAAAAAATCATCGCCAAGTTGAACAAGGCAGACGTCCCGCCCATTCGCCAGATCCCACTCAAGGAATTCGTCCCGATCGAAAAATCGGACCGTATCAGCCTCTTCGGAGAATCACTTCCTGCAGGCATCGTCATGGAGTAGTGGTGACTATTAGTCGCCGGCACAGTCCTGCAGG
>JAQCER010000094.1 GCA_027618625.1 Verrucomicrobiota bacterium | reverse complement strand
AACGCGCTCAGGTGACCGGTACGGTTCAGCTGAAGAGCTGGATGCAGAATCGTTTCGCCGTTCACCGTAATCTTTGGAATACAAACTGTTCCAATCACATCTACGTCAACCGACACACAGACAGGGGCCGATCGATCGAACTGCGCGGAGTCGTAGTAGCCGACAATTCCAGTGTCATTGATCAGGTCGAACACGGTTCCTTCACCCAGTGATATCGCGACTGCGAGTCCGGGACAGTCCTCGGAAATGGCCAGCTTTTCCGTCTCCATCAACCCCACAAACAGGCGCTGCTCATGATTCGCGTCATGAACCTCCACTTCAAATCGGAGATCACTGCGCTCGTGCGGCATCTCGACTGTCTCCACTCTCTGGACTGAAAACAGTTCGCCATCAGCGGAATACAAAAGGTTCGTTTTGTGCATGTCGGCGCCAGGGTTGTGGTGGGTTCTGATCTGAGTGAAATGCTTCTTGGTGAAGACAACTGGAATCATATATTTTTAAGAATGTTCGCGGTTGATAGCCGAACGTTCGTTCTCTTTTCGACAAATCCTATGGAATTTATAGTCTATCACTATAAATCATCCTTTGCAAGATTGAAAATATATTAATTATTGAAATTACCGATTAACATAAAACCCAGCACACCCCTCACTGATCGACCATTCAAAACATAACAACCTTATAATGAATCACTTAAGAATAACAACTGATAAAACCGTCCGATCTTGCTGATTCAGAGCACTTTTTGCTCGCATGGGATGGCGATGGGCTCGATGGATTCATTCAAGATGACTGAAGAAGCGCCTCCCTGGGAGGCATTGGACATACCCGCAGGCGAATTTGACGGCTACATTTTCGACCACGATGGCACGCTCAGCCTGTCGATGCATGTACACTACGACGCCTGGCTCTATGCCTACGCCAAAAACGGTGGCAACTTTGAGCTGACTCGGGAGTTTGCGCAATCGTTTGCTGGCGTGGGCATGCATGACACCGTGTGCAAGATGAACGAGATCTTCAAAGTGGAGATGGATCCCGCGCAGACCGTACGCGATCAGGAAGACTACTACCTCTCCCACCTGCATTACGTGGTGCCCTATGCCCCAGTGGTAGAGTTCGCCCGCATCATGGCACGCACGCATCCTGTTTCCGTGGCGTCGGGAGGTGTGCGGGATACGGTCATTCGTACCATGGATGCCGTCTCGATCCTCGACATTTTCCCCACGATCATCACTCAGGAAGACGTGACTCGCAGCAAGCCAGCACCTGACATGTTCCTGCTGGCGGCGGAGCGCATGGGCGTCGCGCCGGCAAGGTGTCTGGTTTTTGAAGACTCTCGGCTGGGGATTGCCGCAGCCGAGGCCGCTGGCATGGCGAGCGTGTTTGTGCAACCGGAAGATCCGCGATAAGCAAATAAGCAACAGGGCTCATGAAACGAATACGGCAGCACTCTCCACTCGCAATGGCGCTTCTGCCACTGGCCTTGGTGGTGATCGTGATCACCTATGGCATCGCTCAAGAACGCTCCACGAGCGCAAGCGGGACGCTGCCAAAAGGGCTCATGTATTTGTCTGAGCGGGCGCCGGACATCGCGGTGGATCTTCGTTACGCCGGGCCGGACAATTTCACCGGTGGACAGGTGAAAGGCTATGAGCGCGGTCGTTGCATCGTTTCAGAAGCAGCGGGCGCAGCATTGATCACCGTGCAGGCAGACCTGCGGCGCTATGGATTCGGCCTCAAAGTTTTCGACGCTTACCGACCACAGCAGGCGGTGAACCACTTCGTCCAGTGGACCAAGAGCCCTCAAGATTTTCCCGACATCAAGTCCCGCTACTACCCCGATGTGGCAAAGGCTGACTTGCTCAAAGAAGGCTACATCGCGGCCAAGTCCGGACACAGCCGCGGCAGCAGTGTCGACGTTACCCTTGTCCTCCTGCCGGGCACTGGCAGCGCCACGTTGAATGAGCCGCGCGAGCTGGACATGGGGTCGCCATTCGATTTTTTTGGGCGCAGATCCCACTCGGAATCCCGCGATGCCACGCCGCAGCAGCGCATGCATCGGCTGTTGCTGCGCACAATCATGGAGAAACATGGATTCCAACATCTTCCGGAAGAATGGTGGCATTTTTCGTTAAAGGACGAGCCCTTTCCAGATACCTACTTCGATTTTCCTGTTCGCTAGGGTTACCGGATTCCTTCAGCCCTTCAGCCCTATGCACACCGCACTTCGTTTCCTCCTCACTGTATTCCTGTTCGTCCACGGCACAGACCTTCTGGCTGCTCAAGAACCCACCTCCTCCAGCCCTGGGCTCGATAACCTATCGAGGGAAGCTTGCAGTCGATTTGGAGAGCAATTCCCGTTTCTGGCGAAAGTCCCCCGCATTCGGGAAAACCCCGGCGACTACGTGGTTCTCGTCCACGGCTTCAGCTGGGCAAAGCCGCCGCTGCGCACACTCGGCCGTTATCTTAACCAGCAGGGATTCCAAACGATCGAAATCCACTACCCGATTCGCAACATTCCCGTCGACGAAGTTCTTGACCGCTACGTGATGGCCGCTGTGCAGAAGCACTGCACGGATCCCAATCGCAGGATCCACTTCGTTGGACACTCGATGGGATGCATCGTCATTCGCAAATTGCTCACCGAACGAAAACTGGATCGCGTTGGTAACGTCGTGCTTCTCGCGGCACCTAACAAAGGTACCGAGTATGCCGACTTTTTCTGCCGGTCGCCACTTTTGGCAGAAATGTTAGGAGATTTCGTGCAACAGGTCGGAGTAGGGCCGGACAGCCTTCCCAATCGAATGGGGCCGGTGAAATTTTCACCCGGAATCATCATGGGCACCCGCAGCGATTTCCCCTTTGTTCCCGCCATGCTTCCGGGATCAGATGATGGAGTGGTCACCGTAGCGTCTGGCCAGGTCGAAGGCATGGCCGAACTGATCACTTTGCCGACAACACACATACGCATGCCCAGCACCAAATCCGCCCAGGCCCAGACGGCCCACTTCCTTAGAACGGGCAAGTTTGCGCCCGACCAAATCCCAGCCCCGACTCCCTGGCTGACATTTTAGGTTCACCTGACAGTTTCTGCGGTCACAGCGTCGCGCGCTCATTGGGACATTGACGCACAGGCGTGAATCGCCTAGACCAGCGCCGATCTACGAGAGCACTGAACACCCTACTGAGCAATCATGCCCGCATCCAAACCCCTGAAACCATCCCAGTTGCATCGCCAATGTTCGGTGGCGGAACTGCCATTCAAATCGACCTCCGAACTGGAGGGGCTACAGGAGGTTCCAGGTCAGCGCCGCGCCTTGGAAGCGATCGACTTTGGGATACGCATGAAGCGTTATGGCTACAACCTGTTTGCCATGAGCTCAACCGGTTCAGGGAAGCATCGGGTCATACGTCGTTTTCTCGAACAGAACGCCAACGCCGATCCGTCACCGAACGACTGGATCTACGTGTCTAACTTTGACACCGAATACCAGCCACGGGCGATCGCCATGAAGGCTGGTACGGCGGCAGCCTTCCGCGATCGCATGAAGCAATTGATCGATGATCTTAAAACTGCTCTTCCAGCAGCCTTTGAAACCGATGATTACCGGGCGCAAAGGACAGCTGTGGAGCAGACGGCGAGCAAAGAAGAACGGCGCCTGCTGGAACAGATTCGGGACAAGGCGGCGAAGGACAGCATCGTGCTCGTGCATACCCAATCCGGCCCGGCATTTGCCCCGGCAGTCGACGGGGAACCCATCGAAGCCGAGGCCTACAAGGCACTGGCCGATACTGAAAAGAAGCGCATACAGACAGTGATCAAAGGTCTGCAGACAGAACTGGAGGCAATCATGCATCAGATGCCAAGGTGGCGCAGGGAAATCAAATATTCCGTGCAATCACTGAATCGGAAGATCGTGCATCGGGAAGCCAAGTTGATGGTGCGTGAGATTCGGGAGGAATACACCGACCAGAAGAACATCCAGCATTACCTGGATCAAGTGCTGGCAGACATCGAAGCCAGCGCCGAAGAATTCCTGCCAGCTGATGAATCATCGCCAAGCCGGGATCAATCGTCCGATGACATCGGAGCGCTCTATCGCTACCGGATCAATGTGCTCGTCGAGCACGCGAAAGACGGCACCGCTCCGATCGTTTACGAAGACAATCCCACTTATCCCAATCTGGTCGGCCGCATCGAGCACTTCGCTGAAATGGGAACGCTGATGACAGACTTCACGTTGATCAAGCCGGGAGCCCTGCACCGTGCGAATGGTGGCTATCTGGTCATTGATGCCCGCCAGTTGCTGCCACAGCCGTTCGCCTGGGACGTGCTCAAGCGCGCACTGCGCAACCACCAGATTCGTACGGAATCACTGTCCGAAAACTACACAGTGACGAACACCGTTTCCCTCCAACCTGAACCGGTGCCGCTCAATGTTAAAGTCATCCTGCTGGGAGAGCGCCACCTCTATTACTCACTCCACCGACACGACAGCGATTTTTCCGAGCTGTTCAAAGTGGTCGTCGATTTCGAAGAAGAGATGCCTTGGAACAAGGGAAACCTCATCCTCTTTGCCAGGCTTGTGGCGAACTTCGTCAACGAGCAGCAACTGCTGCCCTTCGATCGTTCAGCCATTGCCAGGATGGTGGAAAACGTCGCCAGGCAGGCGGAAGATTCCAGCCGTCTGGCACTGCACGCTGAGAGCCTCAAAGACCTTGCTGTTCAGGCAGACTATCAGGCTCGCTTGAGTAAAAGCCGCAGCGTCGTCGCCGATCACGTCGATGCTGCATTGAATGCTCATAGAGACCGTTGTGGAAGAATTGAGGAACGGCTGCATGAGCGGATTATTGATGGAACCATGGCCATCAGCACCAGCGGCGAAGCGGTCGGCCAGATCAATGGCCTCTCGGTCATGCGCATTGGAGAAGCAACAATCGGCCAACCCCACCGCATCACCGCGCGCATCCGCAAAGGCTCGGGTCGCATCGTCAACATCGAACGCGAAGTGAATCTGTCCGGCCCCATTCATTCCAAAGGGGTCCTCATTCTCAGCAGTTATCTTACCTCGACCTTTTTACCAGGGAAAGACCTGAACATTTCCGCCTCGCTCGTCTTCGAACAAAGTTACGGCGGCATCAATGGCGACAGTGCATCGTCGACCGAGTTGTACGCCCTCGTTTCAGCAATCTCCGGCGTCCCCATTCGGCAGAGCCTTGCTGTTACCGGATCAGTGAATCAGTTTGGCGAAGTGCAAGCCATTGGCGGTGCCAACGAGAAAATCGAGGGCTTTTTCAAGATCTGTAAAGAGCGCGGCCTCACTGGCGACCAAGGTGTCCTCATACCGAAAACCAATGTCCGCAATCTCATGCTCAGCAAAGAAATCGTCGATGCTGCAGCAGCGGGAAAATTTGCGATCTACCCAGTGGCGACGATCGAACAAGGTATCGAACTACTCACCGGTATGCGGGCCGGGAAGCGGATGAAGAACGGAAAATTCAGTGCCGATTCTGTCTTTGCCAAAGTAGAGGAAAAACTGAAGTCGTTCCAGACTCGCGAGAAAAAGGACGCTGACAATGCGAATGCCGAATCCCCCGATAAGAAGAACGGCACCCCTCGCCAGTCGAAGAAAAAGCGCCCCACCATAAAACTGAAGAAACCGCGGTGAAGAACGCCGTTGAACGAACACCCCCGTTCGTTCAGCGGAACCCTGATCCTGATTAATTAAAGTCCACAGGAGCGAGCAGTGCATCGATATCCTCCATGTCCAGCTGCAGGGAATTACTGGGAGCATTCTGCAGAATGCCCTCGTAGAGCGCGCGCTTCTTTTCCTGCAGGTCGAGACTTTTCTCCTCGATCGTTCCCCGGGTGATGAGCTTATAGACGAACACGGGATTCTTCTGACCGATGCGGTAGGCGCGGTCAGTAGCCTGGGCCTCTGCGGCGGGGTTCCACCAAGGATCGTAGTGGATAACGGTGTCAGCCGTGGTCAAATTGAGCCCGGTGCCGCCCGCTTTCAGGCTGATCAGGAAAACGTCGGCACCATCACGGAATTTTTTGATCTCGGCTTCGCGATCGCGCGTTGCTCCAGTGAGTTTTGCCGACTGCACGTTGAGCTTGCCGCAGGTCTTTTCGAGCAATTCGAGCATCTGGGTAAAGCCGGAAAAAATAAGGATGCGTCGCCCCTCTTCGATCAACTCGCGCAGCATGTCAGTGACAAAGTCGAGCTTCCCCGAGTCGTTTACGAGCTGCGCTGATGGCAGCTTGAGCAGGCGCGGGTGGCAACAGATCTGCCGCAGCTTGAGTAATGCATCGAGAATCAACAGGCGCGAGGCTTCGATCCCCTGCCGCGCGACTTCTTCACGGATGCGTTTGTCCATGCTGGCACGCACCGCTTCGTAGAGCTCCATCTGTTGCGGATTGAGATCCACATAGCGCACCATCTCGGTCTTCGGCGGCAGGTCGTGAACGACGGTCCGCTTGGTTCGGCGCAGCATCAGTGGAGCCACGCGCTGCACCAACTGGTCGCGGCGTTGTTCGTCGCGTTCCTTTTCGATCGGTTGCCGGTAGATGCGGGTGAACGATTTCTCCGTCCCAAGAAATCCTGGCGCAAGGAAATGAAACAGCGACCAGAGTTCACCAAGGTGGTTTTCCAGCGGAGTCCCTGACAGGCAAAGCCGGTAACGCGAGTTGAGTTTGCAGACAATCTGAGTCGTCTTCGATCGCGCATTCTTGATGAGGTGTGCTTCGTCGAGCACGATGTAATGGAACCGTTGCTTCAGGAAAATATCGGCATCGCGCAGGATGACTGGATAGGAAGTGATGACGAGATCACAGGCCTGCATGATACTGTGGTAACGTTTCCGTTTTGCCCCCTGCAGGATCATGGTCGACAATCCTGGAGCAAACGTGGCGGCCTCGTCGCGCCAGTTGGACAGCACGCTGGTCGGTGCCACGATGAGGCATGGCAAGTCAGCGCGGCCACTCCGTTTTTCCTCAAGCAGGTGACAGAGCGTCTGCACGGTTTTGCCTAGGCCCATGTCATCGGCGAGGATTCCACCGAGTTCTTTTTCCCGCAAGAGCTGCAACCATTCAAACCCCTCCTGCTGGTATGGGCGGAGCTGCCCTTTGAATTCTGCTGGCGGTGCCCCTTTTCCGCCGCCTCTGGATTTTGCATCCAGAAAAGAATCCCGCAGCGCCACCAGTTCGTGCGGCGAGCGCGTGAACAGACGCTTTCCCTTGTCTGCAGCAACCATCTGCGCTGCCCGCAATGGATGCAGGCGCAGGAGGCCATTGTCGAGCAGAATATCGGGATCAAACAGCTCGGTCAAAATATTGAGAATGCCGCGCAAACGACCGGCTGGAATCGGCACATAGCAGCATTCCTGTTCAACATAAACCGGCACCAGCGTCTCGTCCGCCATGGAATCGATCTGCGCGCGGTCGAAGTCGCTGCTTTGCAGAAAGCCTACGATGACTGGCAACAAGGAAATCTCGCGACCATCCAGCTGCACGCCGTAGCGGAAGTCGAACCAGTCGATACTCTGATCATCATCGTGGTTCGCCACCAACATGCCGAACCAGTCATCGGCAGCCGGGTTGATCACTTGAATGCCGAACGAATCGTCACACTCCATCCGCCATCCACTGCGCTCCAATTGCGGCCAGTCATTGCACAGAAATTCAGCCCAACGTTCTTCGCGCTTCAGCGAGTAAGGAGTGTCAAACGTGCGGCATTCCTTGAACGCCGGATCGAGTTCCTCAGGATCGAAGATTTCCTCAAGCGGCAGCAGCCCCAGCGAGGATAATTTTTTCAAATGATCCGTGCCAACCTTTGCCGAATCATCCACCGCTCCATTCACATCCACCATATCGACGCGCAGCACCGGCAGGCCGCGCAGTGGACTGCGGAAGAACAGCAAAGGATCGGCAAATTCCGACATCGCGTTGACCTTAAGCATCGAAAGGAGCGGTGAATGCTTTCGTTCGCTGCCGCCACCGTGCTTGGCTTTAGCCGCGAGCAACAGGGCGACCACGGCACCGGAATTCCGTTCCCCACTCGTCGTGTCGTGCCCGTCCACCTGAAGGTCATCCAGGTCGCGACCTTGAATCACCAGGCTGATCTCATGCGATCCGTTTGGCGGATCATTCACCCGGCCAAAGATGCCGGCAAAGCTCTCTTGAACGGTCGACGTCACCAGTCGCACCTCAGCATCGCGGAAGAGACGTTGTCCCTCGCGGATGGCCTCGGGCGTGAAGATGTCGCCCATCAGCGGTGGATGCTGAAGGGACAATCTACTCAGAATTCCAGAGGGAGGAGCCGACATCAAAGGGGGAGGGGGAGAGGCAGACTCAATACCGCAAGCCCCGCGCGTGTCAACGCTGACACAAGCAGGAGCTGCCAGCATTTACATATGATAATACTCGTAAATTCAGAACTCAGTGATTTGGCTGAATTGGGGACTGAGGGAGGGCAACTTGAAGTCTCTCTGAAGTGAT
>JAQCER010000093.1 GCA_027618625.1 Verrucomicrobiota bacterium | reverse complement strand
TGAGCCTAAAAGCGTTAGAATACCGTGTTCCCAGGCGTTTGGTGGTTTGCGAATCCCGGATATAGCCTTAAGAGTTGGTTCCTGGCAAAGACGTGGCAGGTTGCCGTGCTGCTTTGAGCTGCCGTCCTCGCTCTTGAAAGAATCCCTGGAGAATCTGGAACAATTTGCTATCGACGTCATTCTCGACCGTCGAAAGGGGATGCGTGCGGCGATGCTGCGAGGTGTCCTCTTCGGATTGTCGGGTGTCTATCGCCAAGTGATCAACTTGCGGCTTTTCCTTTATCGCAATCGAATCCTGCGGGAACACAATCTTGGCTGCATGGTCATCAGTATTGGTAACCTGACCGTTGGTGGAACAGGCAAGACCCCGGTGGTCGAACTCTTTGCGAAGGCGCTGCAAAAAGGCGGGCGAAAGGTGGCGATTTTGAGCCGCGGATACAAAAGCGTAAAATCGCCGGTGCAGCAACGGCTGAAATTCCGCCTGACGGGAAAAACGATTCAGGCACCCCCACGGGTAGTGAGCGATGGTCGCGAGTTGTTGCTCGACTCAAAGACCGCAGGCGATGAGCCATTCATGCTCGCTTCAAACCTCCGTGATGTGGCAGTGATCGTCGACAAAGATCGGGTCAAAGCTGGTGGATACGCCATCAGCGAACTCGGCGTGGACACTCTCCTGCTTGATGATGGGCTTCAATACCTGAAGTTGCGCCATCGGCTCGATATTGTGTTGATTGATCGCTATGCGCCCTTTGGAAACGAGTACATGTTGCCAAGGGGAACGTTGCGTGAACCTCCCGAAAATCTTCGGCGTGCCAGTTACATTTTCATTACCAAGTGCGATGGCGGCAGCAACGACGAATTGGTGAAGCGCATCCGAAAGTACAACCGCACTGCGGAAATAATCGAGTGTCGTCACAAGCCTCTCTATCTTGAAAACATGCTGACGAGGAAGCGTGAACCGCTCGAATACCTCAAGGGAAAATACATCGGAACCGTAAGTGGAATTGCTATCCCCGAAAGTTTCGAGAATGGTCTGCGTAGTCTCGGGGCCAACGTTGAAGTCGTGAGACGTTACGCAGATCATCACCGCTACACTGAGAAGGAGATCATCGATTTTATCAATCGCTGCCTGCACCGGGATCTCGACTGCATCGTTACTACCGAAAAAGACTGTGTGCGATTTCCCCACCTTCAGCGCACAGATGTGCCCATCTATTTCCTCCGGGTAGAGATCGAAATCATTTCCGGCTATGAAACGTGGGATGTCTGCATCAACCGTATTTGTCAACCACGGCCGATGGTGCCCGCAGGCAGGTTCTTTTAACTTAAATTTTGGGCGATTCTGGAGTTTCCGCTTTGATAATCTGCTCCTTCATCGATTGATGCTGCCTTACTGGTCAGAAGTTCGAAGTCCTGATTTAGGATTTCGAGCCAGCCGAGGCTGGGCTCTGGGCAGGGATGTTACTGGGTCCGGCTTGGGGGCGCTTCGTTTGGCTCGGCGGGTTCCTTTACTCTGACTTCGCGCTCGGGTTTGCCTGCGTATTGATACGCCATGACGTCCCCCTCGATCTTCACGCTTTCCTTGCGCATGATCTTTCCCTTCGGGAGGAAGAATGGACTGCTCGTCTCGGTTACTTCGATGATGACGTGCTTCTCTTCCTCGACTCGCCAGGTGCCCTTGAACTTGATTTTTGACTGAGTTCCAAACAAGCTCACGTTCATCTCACAAGCATAGGCACCGCTCTTTAGGAACTTGGCGACTGATTCGATTTCGGCTCCCGCCTGCTTCCCTTTGTACTGCCACTGACCGAGGATCTCCGTTTCAAGTCCAGCATGCAGGGGTGCCCATGGGGTCAGCACAAGGCATACCGTGAGCAGCCTCAACAGATTTTCGAACGGTGACACAATCGATCCAAGCATGGGACCATCATAGCCCGTAATGCCCGCAGGGTAAATGCCGATTGTTTGATCGTTCGGGCTCTTACGAACCAGGCGGCCGATAGGGACAGGCCGAATTGGTGTGGTTGTAGCCCTGTTCATCCCGCCACACAGAAAACAGCCACTCTTCTCCCACTCGGGGCGAAACGGCACTGTTGCGCGTGCTGATGATGACCCCGGTGTCACTCTTGTCCAGTTTGCCTTTCGTCCCTGCCATCAACCGAGCCTGCGCTAGCTTTACGGCGAGCAGTTCTGGCGCATCCCCGGACCGCGGATTGCTGGTGCGGCACTCATCGATTTTCCCGTACCAGATGGCGACGGGGGAAGAAGACTGGCTCTTGCCCGCTCCGAGATTATGCGTGCGCACGAGTTCTTTCGTGTCGCGGTACCAGTTGGCTACTGCTGGATCTTCGGAAAAACGGCGGTCGGCCTGCACTTGGCGATTCACTCCCTCAAAATAGCAAATCACTAGAATCACAAGGATTGTCATCAAGCACCCAGCTCCCACTTTCAGCCACAATGGGTTGAAGATGAATGGTTCAGGAGCTTGCTTGGATTTTCGCGCTGCCATTTGGATGTTTTTGCCCTTTGCTTGGAAATGCCGGAGGGGCATTCTATTTAAAATTCCTTAAAATGCAAGAACTCTGAATATTATGATTTATCGAGAAGTCAGGTTGACTTTCGGAATAGGCGTTGTAGTCCTTACATCTTGCCTCAGCACTGGAATCTCACCGAATTTTCACTTCGGAACTTGCCAATTGCCGTTAAAAGCGGCTATCAGTAGTTGAACCCTAGTCTGTCCATGAAGGCTCTTATACTAATTCTCGGATTAATGTGCGCGGCCACCAGCGGATTCGCAGATGTATCGCTTCAGCAGTTTCATCGTCTGTATCAGCCGCAGCTATCGTCGGTAGGAAAACTGGAGGTCACTGGGAAATGGCACGAGATCCCTTCCGATCAAATCGCCCATCCGCGAACATGGGTTGCCCCCTTTCTGCAAGTAGGTTCTGAGCTGGTTCCGAAATGTAGCCTCACCAGTTCGGCGGGAATCGAAGTCACTTCGGTGATGGGCATCGTCAATCCGATGATCACCATTCACATTGCCGACAAGCACTCACTGGATTCGAGCCTGCCTCGCGTAGCCGTTCTCCAAAGTTTAATCGAATGCATTCAGCTGAACATGAAAGACGGGGCATTCATCAACGTGAAAGTTTCCGTAGCAGACGGCGTTCCTGCAGAGGAGTATGCGCTTTTTGAAGGTTCCTACACGACCTTGAAAACAAAGGGCAGGGATGTATCTGCCAGCTGACGAACGACTGTTCCTGAATTCCTTAAGGGGTGGCTTGACTGCCCATTCGAGCCCAGCCGCTCAGTTCCTTCAGTTCCAGGGAGCACAACGGCGCTTGACCGTAAAGCCTGCGCGGAGATGTTTGGGCGAATGGAGCGTCGAACCGAAATCCTTGTGCCAGTCATGTTCTACGACACTGACTGCGGCGGCGTTGTCAGTAATATTGCTTACCTGCGATTCATTGAGCAGGCGCGGACTGCGTTGGTGACGATGTTAGGGGTCTCGCTGGCCGAAATTGTCGCAGCACAGGAATTCCCGGCGGTCCTGCGCACCGAAATCGACTACATGAAACCAGCAGTGCTCGGGGATACGGTGCGCGTGGAGGCGCGGCTTGAGGAGGTGAAACGGGCGCGCTTCTGTTGCGGGTTCACCTTGCTTCGAGATTCTGACGGGACGCTACTGGCGCAGTGCAGGCAGCAGTGCGCGTTTATCCGCCTGCCGGCAGGCTTGCCGATTCCAGTTCCCGCTTCATGGCGAACGAGCGATTAACCGACATGGTGAACGCCGCACGTTATGACTACGCGATCATCGGCCAGGGGCTCGCGGGCACGCTGCTGGCTTGGCGATTGCATCTGCGCGGACGGCGCGTGGTCGTGATCGATCGCGACGAGGCGGTCACCGCATCCAAGGTTGCCGCTGGCCTGATCAACCCGATGACGGGACAGCGCACGTGCCTGTCCTGGCGACTTCAGGAATTTCTGCCAGTCGCCATTGCATTCTACCGGACCGTCGAGCGTGAACTGAACGCTCCCCTGCTGCACTCGATGCCACTGGTCCGATTGCTGCCGGATGACAAAGCACTCCAGAAATGGCAGTCCGCAGTCAACGATCCCGAGATCCGAAGCTTCCTGAGCGTCCCGCAACCCAAACCACTGATCGATCCCGCGCGGATTAGGTGGGGGCGGATTCGAAATTGCTGCAGCTCACATTCTGGATGTCCCACGATTCCTGCAAGCATCGCGAACGCGCTTCGAAGTCCGCACGGCAGACATTGATATCGCCAGCGCGGTGACGGTGGAGGCGGATGGCGTTCGCATTGATACTGGCGACAGCACTGTTTTTGCCGATCGATTAGTGTTCTGTCAGGGTTCGGACGGCCGCTCTGGCAACCCCTACTTCGACTGGGTGCCATTCGCCTGTGCAAAGGGCGAGCTGCTCACCATCGATTGCCCCGCCATGAAGGACGAAACACGCATCTTGAACGGGCCAGCGTGGATGGCACCCACCCCGGGCGCTGCTGCGGAGGCAGGCACGTTCCGAGCGGGATCCACCTATGCACGTGACGATCTGACCCATACGCCAACAGCAGCTGGCCGTGCGGCGATTGAAGAAAAACTTCGCCAAATGTTGAAGGTCGACTTCACGGTGACCTGCCACACCGCTGCGATCCGGCCCATCATTGCCTACAGCCGAGCCCTCATCGGCACGCACCCGACGCACAGTCGAATCGGCTTTTTCAACGGCCTCGGCTCAAAGGGGTCGCTCAATGGCCCCTTGATCGCGGAAAGGCTCGCGGCGCACCTGGAGGACAGAAGACCCCTGGAGCAGGAATTTGACCTTCTAAAGAACCCATAACTGCTACAGACGGCACCCACCGAATCTCCGCAAAAGAGTCGCCGGTTCCTCCTTGAACTAGCCTCCGTAATGCAGCACTGTTCAAGCCTTATGTCGACCGATTCGAAGCAATGGCGAATATTCAAATGCCCGTCCTGCGAGTCCTTGCTGAAATTGCCCAAGGATTCACAGGCACGTGCCTTGAAATGTCCGAAATGCCAAAAGACGGTAAAAGTCCCAGCAGTTGCTATCGAAAAAGCTGCCTCTGATCCTGACGGGGCAGCAGTAGAATCGCTTGTCGGGAATCCTGGGGCCGCTCGAGCGATGCGCACGCCACGCGGCGTTGTTCGCAAGGAAGTCAGCAGCGTCCTCCCCGATCAACGCGAATACGATCCCACTCCAGCGGGGCTGAAAGCAGATCGTGAATCCCGGGAAAACTGGGAGCAGAAACGGCATCATCGGAAGAAGCTTGAGTTCGGCACATCACTTACCTCTACGGAAGACGAGGAGCTGAAGGCAGACCCGAACGCGCCTCCAGAGGAACGCCGTAAACGCTTCATTGGCGGGGCATCAGAAGCGGCGGCTTCCGGACATTCGTGGGACGACGACGGCACACCTTATCGCGGCAAGTCGAGCAAGCTTCCCATCATGTTTCTTATCATAGCCCTGCTTCTCATCGGAGGCATAGCGATTCTGGGGCTGGGCCTAATGGACGTCGAGGCAAAACCCTCTCTGGCAGACACCACTCAGGTGCAGAGGGCCTACGGACTGGCTGAGAGCAAGGACGTCACCGAATTTCATGGAGAAGTTTCCGTTGCCATCAAGAACTTCCTTGAAGCATCGTCCGAGGATGAGCTGATCCGTTACGTCCGCCAGCCGGAGCGAGTAGGCCCACTGGCCCGCCAATACTATGGCATCCACACCTACAAGCCCATCGGATACAACGCACTGCCGAAGCCACAGGAGCTGATGTCCCACATGAAGTACATCGTTGCCGTCATCCAGCTTAAACCGGAGGACGATACCATCGGCGCGGTGGAACCTCAGCGTATCATCGCGCTCGAGCAGACTCCCGATGGCTTTAAGGTCGATTGGGAAAGTTGGGTTGGATACTCAGAGATTTCGTGGGAATTGTTCACCGGCCAGCGGATGACGGACCCTTATGAGTTCCGGGCCATGTTAGGGCGGGATGACTACTACAATTTCAAGTATCAGGACTTCGCCGACTGGCGCTGTTATCAAATTCGCGATCCTGAGGAGGAGCATCGGCTCTGGGGATACACCGCCCGAGACAGCGAGGTGGACAAAGCACTCCAGCGCGCACTTTTGAGATCCCCTTACACCTTTGCCATCGTCAGGCTGCGCTACCCCACTGGCAACCCGATGGATGTCGACGCCCAGCAGGTGGAGATCGTGGAGCTGGTCGAGGAAGGCTGGGTCAAACGCGACGACAATGACTACAATCCAGAAGACGTAATGCTCGACGGCTCGTTCGACTTCAAGTGATCTGGTAAACGTAACGTATCGTCAGATGGGCTCGCGTCGCACAGGCGCGGCGCTACTTTGCTCAGAATCAACTGATGAACGGCTCTTTCGACTCTCACCTCAAGCGCGGACAACTCCTGGCCAATTAGGGACGCTATGCCGATGCGGAGAGCTTCTACAAACAGGCACTGGCCGAAGATCCGCACCGTCCTGACGCACTCATGCTGCTCGGCTGGTACCAGTATTTGCAGGACAAACGTGAAACCGATGCCCTGCACTCGGTCGAGATGTCGATCGGCCTGGAGCCAGAAAATGCCGTCAGCCACGGACTGCGCGCGATCATTCTGGCGAGAATGAAGCGCCACAAAGATGCTCATCAAGCCGCTGAGCGAGCCATCGCCCTGGCACCTGAATCTGCGGACAGCTACGCAGCGCAGGCCAATGTGTTCGCGGGCGAACAGAAGTGGGCGAGCATGGAAAAGTCCGCCCGCGAGGCACTCAGCCACGACGGCGATCACGACTTTGCGCAGAACCTGCTCACCCAGGCACTTCTCCTGCAGGGCAAGACGGATGAGAATGCCTACACCATTGAGCGGCAACTGGCCAGGGATCCCGATGATCCGATGCCGCATTTCAATGCCGGATACGCAGCATTGCGCCGCGGCGACCACAGGAAAGCCGAGGAGCATTTTCGGGAATCGCTGCGCCTTTCTCCCTCTTTTGAATCCGCGCGTGAGGGAATGTTAGAGTCGTTCCGTGCGCGATCGATCATCTACCGCGGTTACTTGAAGTGGAGCTTCTGGCTGGCGAAGTTCAGTGCGAAGTACCGGTTCGGGATCATCATCGGGCTCTACCTTGTCTACAACATGGTCGTGAAGGCACTTCAGAAAGTGAGTCCGCTGCTCGCGTTTCTGGTGATCGCCCTCTACCTGCTGTTTGCGCTGTGGACGCATGTGGCACGCGGCGTGGGCAACCTGATCGTTCTGATGGATCGCAATGCGCGCATGGCCCTGCGAAAGCCCGAGGTGATGGAAGGCATCCTCGTTGGAGGAGGGATCAGCGTCGGACTGCTTGCTGTGGTCGCAGGCACTGGACTTGGGATGGCACCACTTTTCCTTGGAGGCGCGACCCTTTGCACCAGCGCCGTTCCACTGGCTGCATCGTTCAAGAATGAGGACAGCATCGGCGTGAAACTCTATGTCGGCCTGGCGATCGCCATCTTTGTCATGGGAACCGCCGACACCGTCGTTACCGCCATGGGACTCGAAGCAGGCTCACTCACGTCTGTCTGGCTGCTCGCCTTTGTCGCCTCGATCTGGATGTCTGCATTCGGTGTGAAGCGCGGATAAATTGCAGCAGAAACTTCCGGTGCCGGGCTGGCGGTTGCGTGTATATTTCAGGGTGCTTTCGTATGGAATTGGAATTGGAAAACGCCTCCACGGCTTTTGCCAACGGTTCGCCTCGCCCATCACCGCAGCGTTGCTGGTGACAGGTGCAGGAGCGCAGTCCATTACCGGAGAAGTAGAAGACGGAGGATTTGGCGACGTGCATGATGCCGACTGCCCCGGTTGCGTGAATCTCGGACAACATCCCCCAGTCATTGGACGCAGTGGCCGGACCGGTGGAGATGTCGCAAGGTATGCGTTTTTCCCGCGAGGTCACGCCAATGGATTCCGTTGCCTCGGCCCCCACCAGCATCGTCGAGACTGTCGTCTCCGAAACCTTCAGCACCTGGGCGTCTCGCAAAGGACAATCGATCACCCCAACCGCAAACCCTGACAATGACTCCTTGCCAAACCTGATCGAATACGTGCTCGATCGCTCGCCAACGGTACCGGATCCCGCCAGCCTGATCGAAGTCACCGCAGCCTCAATCACCGAACCAGCCAAATGGAATCCAGACCTAGCCGCCTATCCACCCTGGGCGAACGTTTGGGTCGACTACTCAACCAATCTGCACACCTGGCAACGCGCCATCGACGATCCAGCCAGTGGCTACTGGCTCACACCATCACCCGTGGCCCGGGCATTTTTCCGAGTTACCGCCCAGCCCTTGCCGGAACCACCACTCACCGTCAATCCCAACGCAGTGGGCCCGGCGACACCTTGATTGAACAGAAACCGTTTAATTAGGGCCAGTCCCAGAGGCGGGATGATCGGTAAAAATAGAGTCGGCGGCGGTTTT
>JAQCER010000092.1 GCA_027618625.1 Verrucomicrobiota bacterium | reverse complement strand
TTGAAAGGCCGGATTGACGGCATCACGACCTTCCCAACCGAGGCGAACAGGCCCAGGGTTTACATCCCGGATTCGAACGCGTGGAAGGAAGTGATCACGGTGGCGGTGACTGGCGATCTGGAGGAAGAAGAACTTCATCGGGCGGCCGTCCGTGTTCGCGATGACCTGATTGAGTTGAATGGCATCAGTCAGGCACAGCTTCGAGGAGACCGACCGTTTGAGATCGCAGTTGAAGCCAATCAGGAATCGCTCCAGTCTTACGGGTTGGGTTTTCAGGACATCACCGATGCGATCCGTCAGTTCTCAGTGGATCTGTCTGCCGGATCGATCGAGAGTAGCAGCGGAAATCTTACGGTGCGGGCTCGTGGTCAGGCGTTTTCCACAGAGGAATTTGAGAACATCCCGCTGCGGGCGACCGATGGTGCTGATGTGCGGCTTGGTGAGATCGCGCAAGTCAAGGATGGGTTTGACGAGGAGGAGAGCCTGGTGCGCTTCAACGGCGAACCAGCGATGATGGTCGAAGTGATGCGGCATGACAATGAAAGCGCCATCGTCGTGGCCGAACGGGTGCATGAGTACGTGAAGTCTGCGGCCACTCGCTTTCCGCCAGGCATACGGCTTTATGCCTGGGACGATGAGTCGATCTCGATTCGCGGCCGCCTGACTACGCTTACCACATCGATGCTTCAGGGATGCTTGCTCGTTTTCGTTTTGCTGGGACTGTTTCTGAGACCGAGCGTCGCGTTTTGGGTCGTGGTTGGAATACCGTTCAGCTTCGCGGGTGGAATTCTGTTCATGCCAGCATTCGATATCACAGCCAATCTAATGAGCGTCTTTGGATTCATCATCGTGCTTGGCATTGTGGTAGATGATGCCATCGTTACGAGCGAAAACGTCTACTCGAAGCTGAAGACCGGCATGGACCCCCTTGAGGCAGCGGTATTGGGCACAAAGGAAGTAGCGGTGCCGATCACCTTCGGGGTGCTGACGACGATCGTTGCCTTCATTCCGCTGCTCTACTTTGAAGGAAGGTGGGCGTATGCCCGGCAGATCCCACCCGTGGTGGCGCCGGTAGTACTGTTCTCACTTTTCGAATCGAAACTTATCCTCCCTTCCCACTTGAAGCATATCAAGACCGGGCGGACGAAATTCAATTTCTTCTCCCGATTTCAAAAGAAGATCGCGGATGGATTGGAGGTATTTATCGAACGCGTCTACAACCCGTCGCTGGTATTTTCCGTCAAACATCGTTACACCTTTGCCGCGCTCTTTGCCTCCATGGCGTTGCTCATGTACGGCTACTGCAAGGGTGGCAACCTCGGCTTCGTGTCGACGCCTACCGTCGATATGGCGCGCATCACGGCATCGGTGGATCTTCCAGATGGAACGCCATTGGAACGAACCGATCTGTATGTGAAGCGCATTAATGACGCGGTAGATGTGCTGCGTAGTGAATTCATGGATGGCGATACCGGTCAGTCATTGATTCGGAATGTCTACACGCAAACGGGCGCCCGCGGCTACTCGAGCACTACCGTTGATGAAACAAGAGGGGAGGTCTCCATCGAGATCATGCCGCCCAGCCAACGCAAGGAACCAGGGCCCAAGAACAGCGTGATCTCCAACCGGTGGAAGGAAATCGTGGGGGAGATTCCTGAGGCTTCGTCATTCACCGTGCGCGGTGAACGTCGCGGTGAACGCGGTGAACGTGACGAAGAGTCTATCGGGCTGGAGCTCAGGGGGGAGCACAGTGAACTGAAGCTGGAAATCGCCCGGAAGGTTGTCGACATTCTCAAAGGATTTGACGGCATCAGCGATGCCTTCACTCGCGCAGAAGATGGCGAGGATGAACTGGAGCTGACCTTGAAGCCCCGAGCGGCTGAATTGCAGATCACCCAGCAGGCGCTGGCCCAGCAGGTGCGCCAGGCATTCTACGGGCAGGAGGCACAGCGGGTGCAGCGCGGGCGCGACGATATCCGCGTAATGGTAAGGCTCACGCGCGACGAACGCGAATCCCTCCATACCCTCGATACCCTGAAGATCCGCACTCCCGATGGGGCGATGGTGGCATTGTCAACGATCGCCGATGTCAAGATGGTCAAGGCCCCGGGGCATATCGAACGCAAGGATGGAGCCGAGGTGATCGAAATTTTCGCCGTTCCCGAGGATGAGGAAGTCGACATCGTCGGAATCGCAGAGTCCGCAGCCGCCAGTATTCAGAACGAAGTGAATCGGGGTACCAATCTGACCTATCGGTTTACCGGTTACATTGCGGAGCACGAGGCATCGAAGAAGAGAACACTCGTTGGGGGCATCGCATTGATGTTCGCGCTCTATGCGCTGCTGGCGATTCCGTTCAAGTCTCTGGTGCAACCGATCTTTGTCCTCCTCGCAGTGCCTTTTGGAATCATCGGTGCATTGTTAGGCCATATCATTATGGACATCGTGCCGTCTTACCTATCCGTATTCGGCATGCTGGCGCTCGCTGGCGTTGCTGTGAACGATTCGCTCGTGATGGTCGATTTCATCAATTCTCGCCGTGCTGAAGGAGTGAGTCTTAAGGAAGCGATCCTTACCGCGGGTGGTGCACGGTTTCGGCCCATCATACTTACGTCCCTCACCACTTTCGCCGGACTGATGCCGTTGATACTTGAGCGATCCATCCAGGCACAGTTCCTGATTCCAATGGCGGTGTCCCTCGGCTTCGGAGTCATGTTCGGCACAGCCATTACCCTCTATCTCATTCCCGCTGCCTACATGATCAGCGACGATATCAGCCGAGCGCTGAAGCGCGTGACCAGCTGGTATGTGCGACCTTTTCGAAGCGAGGAAGATGGGAGTAAGGAACGTCTGTAGCGGTAGCGCTGGCCTGGCTGGCTTAGCGTTAGCGCCTTGGCCGGACTGTCAGTCGATGCTTGAGGGCGAGTTCATCGAGCCAAAGTTTGAAGGAACGAGTCGGCGAAAAATCGACTGAAAAGTTTCACTCCCTCGCGATTCATATGGCCTACATCGAATGAATAGCGCAGTGTATAGAGTTCGGGGTGCAGGTCTGCACGATCCAGATCAATGCGATTCTCTTCGGGAAGTCTGTTGTAAACACTGTAAATGCCGGTATTGACTTTGGATCTCGGAGGGAGCATCCATATCAACCTGATATTGGCAGATTCAGCCTGATGGATGAGATTTATACACCGATCCAGGACGGCCGGATACGCAAGCTCACCGTCCTGTTCCGAAGACGCCTGTGCAGCGGAAACTACTTCGTCGAGCAGCGATGGATCGTCACGAAGCGCTTCATAAGATTTGATCAACTTACCGTCCTGCAAAGGCTCAGGAGAGAAGAACCCCCTGCCGTTCGGATCCCAGTCCCGGAGCTGAGAGAGGAAAGTCGGGGTTTTGTATTTGCGGTGGAACTGGCTACTTAACAATTCGACATTGTACACTTTACGTAGATAGGCAGAGCCGTTGCGCCCCAGAGTGGCGGCGCTGGATTTTATCCCCTGCGTGTGATAATTCGAAACCACTGCGTCCCTTACGTCCCAGAGGCTCATCCAGTAGCGAGAGCCAGGATTGTTCATTCGATTCTGAGCCACCGTATCAAACGGTGCGATTTCTACCAGGATGAAATGTATGCCGATCTCGTCATTCCGACTCAATAGCTCCTGAACTTGGTAGCTCGACCAACTCAGCCCGCTCGCTGGGAGGCCCAGGTTGTAAGAACGGATTTCTTCGCTTTCCAGCAGGGGATCGATGCTTTCTGGATCGAAGTGGTTGTTTACTCGACTGGATCCTATGAATACCAGATTCGGCTTGAGTTCTAGAAGCTGTTCCCACTTCAACGCTGTGCGGGGCTCGCCCCAGCCCGGAGGTGGATTGATCACCACAACCCGTGTGAAGATAGACAGTCCTGTGATCACCAGAAACAGGGCGAGTAGTTTTAATGTGAGAGTTCTCATTGCTGTGCTGCTGTTCTCGATCGATGTGATGAATCAAAACTGAAAGTAGATAAACTCCTGTTCAGTAAAAACTCCGAAGAAGAGAATAACGCAGGTGCCGCCTGCGTATAACGACCATCGAACCCATGCTGGTTGAGCCGCAATCCTGGGCCGAAGTGGGCCGGAACGTTGTATCACCTGCACGCACTCCAGAACGATCAGGAAAATGATAGCCAGGACAAATTGGTAGGAATCATCATTGATCATTGCCAAGCTTACCTGATCAATTTTCCAATCGAACAGTTTACTAATGATCAGGAATGCGTCATCGACACTATTCGCTCGGAAGAAGATCCACGCGAAAGAAGTGAGAGCAAAAATAATCGGGACCTTGGTCCAACCGGGCAAGGAAGGAACAAGCTTGGATCTGGAGAGCAGGATTTCGCCGATCAGATAGAGTGCATGCAGTCCTCCCCAGATGGCGAAAGTCCAGTTTGCGCCATGCCATAGTCCACTTAGTAGAAACGTAATCGCCAGATTGTAAAACCATCGCCACTTTATCACACGGTTTCCTCCCAGTGGGATATAGACGTAGTCTCGGAACCAGGAAGAAAGCGAAATGTGCCAACGCTTCCAGAATTCACTAAAGGATTGCGATGCGTAGGGATGGTTGAAATTGCGCATCAGATCGAACCCGAGGACTTGTGCGAGTCCGACAGCGATATCTGAATATGCCGAGAAATCGCAGTAGATCTGGTAAGCAAAAAACACAGTGGCGACGATTAGCTGAAGCCCGGTGAATTCGTCAGGATTGTTGTAGACTTGGTTGACGAACACAGCCAGTCTGTCTGCGATCACTACTTTCTTGAAGTAACCCCATGCCATCAGCATGAGGCCGTTCCGAATACGTTCGTAGTCGAACTCGACTTTCACTCTGAATTGAGGCAGAAGATGCGACGAGCGTTCAATTGGCCCGGCGACCAACTGCGGGAAAAACGCTACGAACAGCGCGAAAATGCCAAGGTGCTTTTCGGCTTTCGTTGTTCCATTATAGACATCGATTGTATAGCTTACGGTCTGAAACGTATAAAACGAGATGCCCACGGGAAGAATAAGCTCGAGAGCTCCAATCGGATACCGCCCATCGAAGGCTTCGAATAAGACCTTGGCGCTCTCATTGAAAAAATCGAAGTACTTGAACGAGAAAAGTAATCCGAAGTTCGCCAGTAAACTTGAATACAGATAGGGGCGTCGCGCGGCTTTCTCTGGGATTCCGCTCATGCGATAACCAGCGAAATAGTCGATCAAGGTGGAGCCAACGATCAGCAGGATGTACTCCGGCTTCCAGCTCATGTAGAATACGTAGCTGGCGACAAGCATCAGCATCCATCTGAAGCGATGGGTAATGCCAAAGTAGAGTGGCAGAACGACCAGCAGGAAAAGGATAAACTCTAACGAGTTGAACAGCATGGTATTCGCGAATTAGGCAACGTTACAGATCGCTCAGGTTCTCAGCACGTAACTTCTCCAGTAGCGGGCGGATACGTTGACGGAAAACCCATTCTGCGCCCGAGTTATTCAAGTGGTTGTGGTCGTCATACAGTAATTTGCTATCTTCGATAAATCGAATCCCGGTGTCCTGGTTCAGAGGCTCCGACAGCGAAAGAAACTGGAGTCCTGGGAGGTCGAGGGATTCCACCACTGAGGCGACTACGCGGTTCGCCTCCTTCGAGGCGGCCAACTCCTTGAGGAGCGGTAGACTTCCGGTGCGTCTATATTCCGTCACAAGATATTTTTTCAAGTTCTGGCGAGATAGATCAGTTGTTTCGATCAGGGGAACTTGCGAGAGGACGATGCAATGCTGACAGGTGGAGGCAATCCTCTTCAGAACGGTGCGCAGTGAGGTCTCGAATCCCTCGTCTTCTTCGATTTCTGCCTCCCAGCGTCCCGCGACTACGACAATCGCCGGTTTCCATTTTTCGAGATGCTTCAATCGTGCCAAAGAAGTCGCACTTTCTAGATTTGTGATTGCTAGATTGACGCACCCGAGCATGGACAGCCGCGTGTTTGTTTCCACAGCATAGCTGGAGAATGGCAGCCCGAACATGCGAGCATGCGAAGAGCCGATGACAACAAGTTCCGGAGATTCTTCTGCTTTGCCTCCGAACATGTTGCCGCCTTCGGCAACTAAGTCCTTGGCTTCAAACTCTCTTCCGCGTGTTGATGCCTCGGGATCCGCAATAAACGAGATTTCTGACGGGAGTCCCTTTGAAGGCATCTTGCCGAGGCTTATTGGCAGGGCGATCGTGAGTAACAGAATGGCTGCAAATGGAATGTACCGTTGGAGTGATAAGTTCGTCCGAAACGGTGCCTCGATGAAGTGGTAACTCAGGCTCGCCAGTATGAGGCTCGCGACGACGCCCCAGACAGGATGGATACTGTACCACTGAGAGTAAACCAGCAGCGGCCAATGCCAGAGATAGAGTGAATAGGAAATGCGTCCGATATACGTGCAGGCGGGAAATGACAGGATGCGCGTAGCGAGACAGCTTCCCCTTCTGGAATCCGTAAAAGCAAGGATCAGTCCGGCGCCAACAGTGGGAAACAACGCCTTGTAGCCAGGAAACCCCGTCGAGCCGTCGATGATAAAGAATGAGGCGGCGATCAGGGCCAATCCCGCGGTGGCGGCTGTGGAGCTGAACCGCATCTCCTGGAATGGGTGCGAGCGACGAACGAGGATGAATCCCAGTAGGGATCCAATCAACAGTTCCCATCCGCGTGATGGAAGCAGGTAAAAAATTGCGGATGGGCTGCGAGGTGTTCCGTAAATCGAGATAGCGAGGCTGGTCAGGAGCGCAAGGATCAGTGCCAGCAACACGATCCGGCTGCCTTTCTTCATGAGAATCACCAAGCCGAGAGGGAAGAACAGATAGAATTGTTCCTCGATCGCGAGTGACCAGGTGTGGAGGAGTGGGACATCTCCCGCCGACTGCCCCCAGTAATCGTTCGCGATCTGCCACATTTCAATATTGCCAATCAGCAACAGCACCGAGACGACCTGAGAACCGAGTGAAACCCATTGCTCTCCGAACAACGTCAGGTAACCCGCGATCACCGAGCAGGTCAGAACAACCGCCAACGCCGGAAACAGCCGTCGCACCCGCCGCAACCAGAACTCTTTGAATGAGAAAGTCCCCGCATCGATTTG
Source organism: Verrucomicrobiota bacterium (assembly GCA_027618625.1). Lineage (GTDB taxonomy): Bacteria > Verrucomicrobiota > Verrucomicrobiia > Verrucomicrobiales > DEV007 > JAGROY01. The sequence continues at coordinate 1,383 of JAQCER010000092.1, read as the reverse complement.
CCTGACGATGATCGACGTAATCAGAAAACCCGAAATGACGAAAAAGACGTCAACCCCGACAAATCCGCCCTCAAGCCATTCAGGCTTGAAATGGAACAGAACGACCGCACTCACTGCGAGTGCTCGAAGACCTTCGATTTCTGGGCGATAGGCGCTTGACTTCATCGAGATAGTCCAACGGTTGGTGGTTGAAATCGCGTTTTGGGTGAAGTTGAAACATATTGGACGGTGAGCATCAGCACTAGTCATACCGTTACCGGTAGAGCCTCTAGAATCAAGCACTTCCGTTTTGGTCTCAGGTGTGTGGGCGAACACCTACGTTGACAGCAATTTGGCGATGAGAGATTCGTTCTCTTCGGAATCTTCCCCCGGCTTGGAGAGACCTGGAACCAGCAGATAGTCGAAGGCCGCGCAGGAAATTCCGCGGTACAGAAACGGCTGGAACGCAGGCATCTTCTGAGTTTGTCTAAGTCCCCGGCCCCATGCTGGAACTGATCGCTTTTGCGAGGGTGGAAATGTTCGGATCCTCAAGGACGGAGATGTGGTTCCCGGGAACCATTATCACGTGCAGGCCTCCCGTGGCCAGGAACTGCCAGTTGGCCATATTGTTGAACGGGCCACGGAGCGATGGTTCGGTTGCGACGAAGTAGTGGACGGACACGGGAGAGGGCAGCGGCTGCCATTTTTCACCCAGCTTTCTGTGCCAGGCAGCGGCCAGTTGTTCCGGGCTCAGGCGGACGCGTGGATCATCGCTGCTGAAGGCGGGATTCTCGTTGGTCGGCGCACTGCTTACCGTAGCCCGCTTCTTTTTGCGTTTCCGGATCCGTTCATTCAGGTAGTCGTTTTCGGTCTCGCCTGTGGCCATCCTCTGGGCATGGAACAGCAGCCGACGCAGCTGGTAGGTAAGCCGCCTCAGTGAAGGGCTCAGGGTTCTCGAATCGCTGCCGGGGCGGACGTCCTGCATCTCAAGTCGCGTGTCGAGCAGGCCCAGAAAGGCGATTTCTCTGCTGGCCAGATGGAGCTGCCGCGCCATTTCAAAGGCAACTTTTCCGCCGAATGACAGGCCAGCCAGCGCGATGGAGCGCTCGCCGCAGATATCAGTGATCGCCCGGATGTAGAGGGCGGCTAAATCTTCGACAGACTGGGGTAACGTCTCGGCGGAATTTGGACCAGAATCCAGCACGGGTGAGCGGATGGCATAGACCGGCTGATCATCGGACAGTTCTTGCGCGAGTCGGCGATAGTTCAAAACGTTGCCACCGATGTCGTGAACAAGAAACAGCGGGGGCTGGCTGCCACCCTGACGTAGCGTGACGATCAGGCTGTCTGCCCACGAAAAGGACTTCCCGGCGACGATCTTGCGCGCGATCTCGGCGACGGTGG
>JAQCER010000091.1 GCA_027618625.1 Verrucomicrobiota bacterium | reverse complement strand
CACTCGTCACCTCCCCCCACGAAACCATCGCCGCTGCCGCTGCCCTGGCCTCCTTCACCACTGCCACCGTGCTCGGGGCCGACGATGATTGGAAGCCCGGTAAGGATCCCAAACTCATCCCGACTGGGATATTCGAGATCGACCCGTCGCTGGAAGTGACCGTCTGGGCCACCACGCCGCTGCTCTACAACCCGACCAACATGGACATCGACCATGTCGGACGGGTCTGGGTTGCGGAAGGAGTGAACTATCGCGGGAGGAAGGGGACGCGGGCGGCGGGTGACCGGATCGCGGTGCTGCAGGACACCGATGGCGACGGGAAGTGCGACAGCTCGCACACCTTCGTGCAGGAGGCGGGCCTCATCGCACCCCTGGGTGTCGCGGTCTTCGACAACGTCGTTTACGTGGCGCAGCCGCCGGACCTGCTCGCCTACACGGACGTCAATCGCGACCTGAGATTCGATCCCTCGGTGGACAAGCGCGAGGTCATCCTTACTGGCTTCAACGCGATCAACCACGATCACAGCTTGCATTCCGTCACCGCCGGCCCCGATGGGAAGTTCTACTTCAACAACGGCAACTGCGGGGCGGTCTTCACCGACAGGTCCGGCCAGACCTTCTACATGGGAGGCACCTACGGTGAGCGCGGGGGGAACTGGCCCGCGGACCACCTCAGCACCAGTGGAAAGACCTCTGGCGACTGCCATGTTTGGACCTCTGGGTTTGCCGTGCGCATGGATCCCGACGGCTCCCGGGCCGAAATCGTCAGCCACGGATTGCGCAACTCCTACGAACAGACGCTGACGTCGTTCGGCGACATGTTCCAGAACGACAACGACGACCCGCCCGCCTGCCGCACCTCCTACGCCCTCGAGTTCGGCTGCGCCGGCTACTTCACCCGCGATGCCAGGCAGCGCAACAAGGCCGTGAGACGCCCCGGGCAAGCGTTCGCGCGGGTCCACTGGCGGCAGGACGACCCGGGCACCATGGATGCTGGGGACGTCTACGGCAGCGGCTCCCCGACAGGCATCGCCTTTTACGAGAATGGTGCCCTCGATGCAAAGTGGAACGGCCTCCTGCTCAGCTGCGATGCCGCACTCAACACCATTCTCGGCTACAGACCCACTCCGCAAGGCGGGACCTTCAAACTTGAGCGCTTCGATTTTGTCACCACCAACGCGGAGAGGAAGCACGAAGGCACCGACCGTGGGCCGGGCAAGGATCTATCCATCGACAAAGTGGCCCCTACCTTTTTCCGGCCCAGCGACGTAACGGTGGGTCCGGACGGCGCGATCTATTTCTGCGACTGGTTCGACCCGCGGATCGGCGCGTCCGCCCACCTCGACGAATCCTTCTCCGGCACCATCTACCGGATCGCCCCGCGCGGCTTCAAGCCGGTCATCCCCGGGGTAGACTTCGCCACGACCGTGGGCCAGATCGCGGCCCTGCGCAGCCCGGCAGTCAACACCCGCCATCTCGGCTTCCGCGCCCTCAAAGCGCAGGGCGCTGCGGTAATCCCAGCGGTTGCCTCTTTGCTCAAAGACGAGAACCAGTGGATCGCGGCGCGCGCAGTGTGGCTGCTGCCGTATCTCGGCGATGAGGGCGTGAAGTCATGTGTTGCAATGTTGGGGAACGAGAAGGCCGAGCAGCGCGTCGTCGTCTATCGCGCCCTGCGCCGCGCTGGCCACGACATGGTCCCGCACGCGCGCCGCATGGCGGACGACCCGTCCCCGCAGGTCCGTCGCGAGATCGCGCTGTCGCTACGCGACATCCCCGCAGAGCGCACCGCCGATATTTTCGTGAAGCTCGCCCGGCGCTGCGACACCACAGACAAGAACTCCCTGGAAGCCATCGGGCTGGGCGCCGCCAATCAGGAGAGCCAGATCTGGAAGGCAATCAAAGAGGGCCTCAAGCCCGGCGAGCCCGCACAGTGGCCGGACAATTTCGTGCGCCTGACCTGGCGACTGTGGAGCGCGGCCTCGATCGACGATCTCAAGGAGCGCTGCGTGAATCCGGCGCTGCCGCTCGACCAGCGCAAGTTCGCGGTCGAATCGCTCGGATTCGTCGATGATGCCCGCGCCGCCAGCGCGATGCTCGAACTGGCGTCCCCTGGATCGCCGCTCAGGGGCGACGCGACTGCCTGGCTGCTGCGCAATTTGTCCGGCGAGTGGGCCAAGTACGACATCGGCAAGGCCCTCAAGGAGAAGGGCATCTACGACCCGGCAACGATTACCGTGACAGCGTCCCCCGTGCCCGCTCCCCCTGCCAACGCCAAGCTGCCTCCTATGGCAGACATTCTCAAACTCGAAGGCGATGCCGCGCGTGGCAAGGTTGCGGCGGCGCGCTGCATCATGTGCCACCAGATCGACGGCAACGGAGCAGACTACGGCCCGGGCCTGAAAGGCTGGGCGCAGAATCAGTCGCGGGAAGCCATCGTGCGCGCCATCGCCGAACCCTCCGCCGAAATCGCGCTCGGCTACAATGGCACCGAGGTTCTGCTCAAGGACGGCAGCGTCATCCACGGCATCGCGTTCAACAACAGCGATCTCGCGTTAGATGTCGCCCTGCCGCTGGTCATCCAGTCTACCGGCGGCGTCACCCAACTCATCCCCAAGTACCGCATCGAGAAGAAGAACGAGTTTGATCGTTCCCTGATGTACGACCCCGCGACCCTCGAGCTGAACGCGCAAGACATCGCCGACATCGCATCGTGGTTGCAAACATATCGCTAGGCTAGAGGTGCGGAGTCTGGAACTGGAACTGGACGCCCGGGATACTCACTCAGCACTCTGACCACTTCTGGATCCCGGGCACCGGGCGCCGAACCGCTTACTTCCGATCGCAAATTCGCCCAGACTGTCGGGAATCCGAGCACTTTCCCGGCGATTGAGTAGTCCACTCGAGAAAAGTTCTCCGCCAAAGGGATGGTCCACTTTGGTTGACCTTGGTCCCATCACAATCACCAATAGAAGCGAACAACTCACCCCGCTGTCTAAAAATTCTTGGGTAAAATAGTGAATGACGGGTGATAATTTTGCAAAAACTGAGATTCAGACTTGAATATTGGGCCAAATTAACTATTAAGTAAGGGAACGCGAGCCATCAGGAAACATACAATAATTATGAAAAATTCAATTTTCTGTTGAAAACCATAATATGTGGCTTTTATTATATCCCGAAACACAAACCTGTAAGGGATAGGTTTATAACAGTGAAAGGACATCAGACCATGCAAACGGTAAACGACCAGAAAAAAACAGTGCGACGTGATGCGAGTAAGCTCGCTGACTTCATCATGTTCACACAGCGTTCTTTTCTTCTTAATCTCTCTAAAGAACTCAATCGCGGTAACGTCTCGTTCGCCCAGTTTTTCCTTCTGGGATACTTGGCAAATGAAGCCTTCCTGACAATGACTGACATCTCAAAAAAGATGGGGCATTCGACGGCAGCCGCTACCGGTCTCGTGGACCGGCTCGAAAAACTGGGCTACGTGCAGCGTTTGCACGCTTCAGACGATCGCCGCAAGGTGATGGTTCAGATCACCCGAAAGGGGACCGATCTGGTGGAGCGCATGCGTGAAGACATCGTAGCGAATCTCGTTGAGGTTATGGATAACCTTGATGACGAGGAGCAAGGTGCATTGCTCGAAACCTACGGGAAGATTTCAAAGGTTGTCCAAGACTAACCTTTGGTTCCTTTCCATATCGACCTCAGTCAGCGGATTCCGTCCCTTACGGAAACGAAACTCACAGGACCTGTTTCCCTGATCTGATCCAATATTTTTGAAAAACTCCGCTTCCCTTCAGGGAGCGGAGTTTTTCATTTTAACCGCGGCAACAACTCTTGGTGCGACAGCAGCGCAGCTCCCCGAACTCGATTTTCAACAGGGAAAACATCGATCATCCCACCAATGCGCCCGGTTCTTCCGCTGCCGTGTCAACACGAAACACGCCTCCAAGGCAGCACGCCACGGCCCGGACGGCCGTGCCGTTCGTTGAAAATTCAGGCCTTTTCCGTGCCTTAGAGGCCGAGATTCTTCGCAAGCGCTTGAATGTTACCGAAAAATGTCCACGAGCTGCCGCCTGAACTCTCCGATTCCTTTGTCAGAAACTTACCCGCCCGTTATCTTGTTTCATCTTTGTGGCTTCGTTCGCAAGCGTCGTGCCTTGGCCAACTTGACCATCGGCATCGGCATCGGGTGATCCACCGAAACAACATCTACTGAAAGTATGCTGACGATTCTTGGGAACTCCGGGGAGCGATTCTGTGACGGCATGTCGCGGAGGAGCTTTTTATCAATAGGGGCATTGGGCTTGGGTGGCTTGGCAATGCCGGACATTTTCAGAGCGGAAGCAGCAACTCTTGGGACGGACCAACCGCCCTCCAAGTTGAATCACAAGGCGGTGATCATGATTTTTCTGGCAGGTGGGCCACCGCATCAGGACATGTTCGATCTCAAGATGAACGCGCCCGCGGAGATCCGTGGCGAGTTCAAGCCGATCAAGACCAATGTCCCCGGCATCGACATCTGCGAGTTATTTCCGCAAATGGCGAAGATCACTGACAAGCTGGCGATCATTCGCTCGATGGTCGGCGCCCACGGTGGCCACGACACTTATCAATGTTTTACCGGTCGCAGTCCGCGGAATGCTCCTCCGGGCGGATGGCCTAGCATCGGCTCGGTGCTTTCGAAACTGGGGGGCAAAGTGAACGATGCCATTCCGCCATTCGTAGGACTTTCTCCAAAGACCGGCCACAAGCAGTGGGGTGATCCTGGCCAGAGTGGTTTCCTCGGCCCCGCCCACAGTGCCTTTCAGCCCAGTGGGGACGGCAGCTCAGACATGGTGCTCAATGGCATCACCACAGACCGGCTCGGCGACCGCAAGGCGTTGCTGGGAAGCTTCGATCAGTTTCGCCGGGATGTCGATTCCTCAGGCATCATGCACGGCATGGATGCCTTCACCCAGCAGGCCTTCGGCGTCCTGACATCGTCCCAACTCGCCCAGGCACTCAACCTTGACGACGAAGATCCGAAACTGCGCGAACGCTACGGCAAGGGCACGGAAGAACTCACCGCCGATGGCCCATGGAAGCGACTCGACCAGTTTCTCATGGCGCGACGACTGGTGGAGGCCGGTGCCCGCTGTGTAACGCTCGGCTTTTCCCGCTGGGACTGGCACGGCAACAACTTCGGCCGCGCGCGGGAAGACTTTCCGCTGCTGGATCAAGGTGTCGCCGCCCTGGTTCAGGATCTGCACGACCGTGGGCTCGACAAAGACGTGTCCGTCGTCGTCTGGGGTGAATTTGGCCGCACTCCGACGATCAATGCTGATGCTGGCCGCGATCACTGGCCCAATGTCTCTTGTGCCCTGCTCGCAGGCGGGGGCATGAAAACCGGTCAGGTCATCGGTGCCACCGACCGACTCGGCGGTGAAGCCAGCGAGCGTCCGGTCGACTTCCAGGAGGTCTTCGCCACGCTCTATCATAAAATGGGCATCGACTTGAAGTCTGCCACCGTGCCCGATCTGAATGGCCGACCAAGGTTCCTAGTCGATGAACAATTTGAACCGATGAAGGAGCTGGTGTGAGAGAGAACTTCGCTCTCCACCTGTGCCCATCTGTGAATATCTGCGCTCATCTGTGTTGGTTCTTCTCGTTTCAGCACAGATTTCCGCAGATGGCCACAGATGAGCACGGATCTCCGTTCTTCGATTAAGATATTTCCGTCCATGCTCACCATACCATCGAACACCAGTGCTCCTTTCTGTGACGGAATCTCCCGGCGGAATTTCTTGAAGGTTGGTGGTCTTGGACTGGGTGGCCTGTCAATGTCGCAGTTGTTCCGGGCGGAAGCCGCCAACAGAATCGGTAGCTCTAACAAAGCGGTCATCATGGTCTATATGCCCGGTGGCCCTCCGCACCAGGACATGTACGACATCAAGATGGATGCGCCGGCAGAGATCCGCGGTGAGTTCAGGCCGATTTCGACCAATGTCCCTGGCATCCAAATTTGCGAGCATCTGCCACGTCTGGCAAAGATGGCGGACAAGCTGGCCATTATTCGCTCCATGGTCGGGGCAAAGGACCGCCACGAGTCGTTCCAATGCATGACCGGTCGACTCAACGAGCGCAACCCTCCCGGGGGTTGGCCAGAATTCGGATCCGTGATCTCCAGTCTGCAGGGATCGCCGAACCCGACGCTTTCGTCTTACGTCAATCTTTCGCCAAAGATGCGGCACAGTCCGTACAACTTCGGCCATTCCAGCTTTCTCGGTGTCGGCCACAAGCCATTCATGCCGATGGGCGACGTCAAGGCGGACATGGCGCTCAATGGCATCACCAGCGATCGCCTTTCAGATCGCAGGAGCCTGCTCAACGGTTTTGACCACTTCCGCCGTGACGTCGATGACAGCGGCCTGATGGAAGGACTGGATGCCTTTCAGACGCAGGCGTTCGACATCCTGACATCCGACAAATTACTCAACGCACTCGACATCTCGGCTGAAGATCCGAAGATCCGTGAGCGCTACGGCAAAGGCACTGACAAGGAACAAGGCGACGCCGCACCGCGTCTGAACGAGCAGTTTCTGCTCGCGCGTCGGCTGGTGGAAGCCGGTGTCCGCGTCGTCACGCTCAGCTACTCGTTCTGGGACTGGCACGGCAGCAACTTTAAGATTGCGAAGGAGAACTTCCCCGACTTCGACCAGGCCCTGAGCGCCCTCATTGAGGATCTCGACCAGCGCGGCATGCTCGATGACACCACCGTCATCGCCTGGGGAGAATTCGGACGCACACCCAAGATTAATGCTCAGGGTGGTCGCGATCACTGGCCCAATGTGTCGTGCGCGTTGCTCGCCGGCGGTGGCATGAAGACCGGTCAGATCATCGGCTCGACTGATCGCCTCGGCGGCGAAGCTGAAGACCGGCCAGTCAGCTTCCCCGAAGTCTTTTCAACTCTCTATCACAACATGGGCATCAACTCCTCGACCACTACGGTGCCTGATCTCACAGGTCGGCCCCAGTATCTGGTCGATGACAATGTCCAGCCAATTCAGGAACTCGTGTAGCCACCGCCCATGAAACTCTCGCACATCACTCACCGCCGCCGTAGCACGGAATTGCATTCCGTGAGCAGATCCCGAGTCTCTGCCACCCTTACCCTGCTGCTCTTCAGCATTTGCATCCATATCGGCAATGCCAATACCGGGCATTCATCTTCAATCAAATCCTTAACCATCTTCGCCGGGGGCAACGATGGCAGCGGCACCACCCTGCGCGGCCCGGATGCCACCCAACAGCTGGTGGTTTCAGCAATTCCAGAGGACGGTGACAGCCCCATCGACTACACCCATCAGGTAACCTTCACAGCGACTCCAGAAGGAATCGTAAGCATCGCAGAGAACGCTGCAGTCACCCCGCTCGCCAATGGCGAAGCAACCATTACTGCGACGGACAAAAGCGGTGTCTCGGCACAGACAACGATCAAAGTCGAGCACGTGGAAACGGCCGTTCCCGTCAATTTCCCCAACGAAATCGTCCCACTCTTCACCAAATTCGGCTGCAATGGCGGCGGCTGTCATGGAAAGTCTGGCGGCCAGAATGGGTTCCGTCTGTCATTGTTAGGATTTGAGCCAACCGAAGACTTCGAGTGGCTGGTCAAAGAAGCCCGCGGACGCCGCATCTTCCCCGCATCACCAGAGCACAGCCTGCTATTGCTGAAAGGTGCTGGCGTCCTTCCTCACGGTGGCGGTGAAAAGCTCAAAATCGGATCTCCAGAGTACCAGGCGATCGTCCGCTGGATCGAGCAGGGCATGCGCTACGGCGAGAGTACCGATCCCGTGGTGCAGCGCATCGAAGTTTTTCCAAAGCAACGTGTCCTGTTCCCCGAAGCAATGCAACAACTGGCAGTGACGGCCTTCTATAGTGACGGCAGCACCCGGGACATCACGCGTATCGCCGGATTCGAGTCGAATCAAAAAGAAATGGCGGATGTCTCCCAAGGTGGTCGCGTCGAGATCGCCGACACCACTGGTGACATCGCGGTCATGATTCGTTTCCAGGAATTTGTCGACGTTTTCCAGGCAACGATTCCGCTCGGAGCGCCAGTGGAGAATCTGCCGGCACCAAAAAACTTCATCGACGAATTTGTCTTCGCCAAGCTGCAGCAACTGGGTCTGCCGCCCTCCGAAGGTTGCGATGATTCGACCTTCCTTCGCCGAACGGGTATCGATATCGCGGGCCGCCTGCCCACTCCAGAGGAGACCAGTGCGTTTCTAGCCAGCACCGATCCCGACAAGCGTGTCCAGTGGCTGAACACATTGATCGACAGCAACGACTACGCCGACTATTTCGCCAACAAGTGGAGTGCCATCCTGCGGAACAAGCGCAAGAGTGGCACCTACACGCGGGGCACCTACGCCTTCCATGCCTGGATCCGCGAGAGCCTCCACAAGAACAAGCCCTTCAATGAATTCGCCGCAGAGATTATCACCGCTTCTGGTGATGCCGGACAGCACCCGCCAGTCGCCTGGTACCGGAACGTCCGGGAACC
>JAQCER010000090.1 GCA_027618625.1 Verrucomicrobiota bacterium | reverse complement strand
TGGTCGGCTGAAGTCGCAGCCGTTGCAGCGGCTTTGAGTGCAGTCTCGGCGCCAGCATAGTCTCCCCATTGACCGTGGAGCGCTGCGAGTTGGATCTGCAGATCAACATCGTCTGCCGGCAAGCTGCCCGCTTGCTCAGACACCAGTGTACGCGCACGCTCGATTTCACCGCTCTGCGTGAGGAAGCTCGCGATTTTCAACATCGCCCGAGTTTTGGCATCGTGGTCCATCGCAGCAGCAGTCTCCATTGCGGCATCGACTTTGCCTTCCTCTAACAGTGTATCCAATGCATCGGTTGCCGGAGATTCCGTGGCGATGGAAGCGGTCTGAGGCTGCGGCTCATTGAATCTTGCGATAAGGTCTTTCAAAGCGGGATCATCCATCGAAATGCGAATCTTCTCATCCAGCCCATCGACACCCGAGAGACTGGCCTGCAAGGCGAGCACTAGCAGCTCTGCGTCAAGCGCCGCGCTGTTTTCGGGATTGCCTGCTTCCCGTGCTTCCAGTGCGGCTTGCAGGAAATTTTCTGGAGTGGCCTGACGTTTTCGTGCTACCTCCTTGTCCTCGCTGGGCCAGAACCACCAGGTCAGAAACAGCGCGCACCCTAGCGCCGTGAGGCTCACTCCCAGCCAGCTTTCCTTTTTGCGGACGATGGAACTGGAAACGCTCATATCAATACTGCATCACGCGCGACAGGAAGCGCTGCGCCTGTTCGGACTGCGGATTATCAAAGACACCTGAGCCGGGCGCCTGTTCGACAATTTTTCCCTCTGCCAGAAACAACACGTGGTCTGCGACTGCCCGGGCGAAGCCCATTTCGTGAGTCGAAAGGATGATGTCCTGGCCTTCCTCGTTGAGTTCCTTGATGACGTCCAGCACCTCCGCAGTCATCTCTGGATCCAGCGCCGATGTTGGCTCGTCGAGCAGGAGTAGTGCTGGTTTCGACGAAATGGCGCGCACTAATCCAACGCGTTGCTGCTGGCCTCCCGACAGCTCAAAGGGACGCTTCTCGCGATGCTCGTAGAGCCCGAATCTTCGCAGGCCCGATTCCGCTTTCTCCTGAGCTTCTTCGGGCGTCATGCCGTGCACCACTTCGAGGGGCAGCGTGATATTGCGCAGTGCGCTGTAGTGGGGGAAAAGGTTGAACGACTGGAAGAGGAAGCCGTTCATGCGGCGGTAGGCGTGCAGGCCGTGTTCGTGGGCGGGCAATTCCCGGCCATTCACTCTAACAGTACCACCATCCGGCGCCTCCAGTCCGCCGAGCAGCCGGAGCAGTGTCGATTTGCCTCCTCCCGAAGGGCCAATCAGCACCAGTGCGCGAATTTCGGCGGCATGGGAAAAGGTGACACCGCGCAAGGCCTGTGCTTCCCCATAACGTCGGATGATGTCACTGAGTTCAACTTTCATAGCGGAACTTCTTCTCCAGATAGTAGGTAAGATAAGTGACCGGCAATGTCAGCAACAGGTAGCCGAAGCCGAGCAGGATGAAGCCTTCGAAGCCTTTGTAGGTGCTGCTGAAGAAGTCGTAGGTCTCCTTGGTGAACTCGCCAATACTGATCACCATCAGCAGTGACGAATTCTTGATGAGATTGACCAACTCGCCGGCAATGCCCGGAAGTACCCGCCGCATTGCCTGAGGAAAAATTACGAATCGGTAGATCTGCGGGCCGGTGAATCCCACTGCGCGCGCGGCATCGATCTGTGTGCGGGCAACGCTGTCGATCCCGCCGCGGAAGATCTCCGCGAGATAGGCCGCCGAGAAGCAGGACAAGGCGATGATCCCCACCAGTGTGGAGTTCCTGCTTTCGGCAAAGATCACGTAGTTCATGATCAGGATCTGCACCAGCAGGGGAGTGCCGCGGATGAGCTCCACGTAGCCACGGCACAGACCAATGAGCGCAAGGATCCCGGAGCGTTGCCCTAACACCAGCAGAATTCCGAGGGCGACACTCGCGACGAGCGCCACAGTCGAAATGAAAATCGTAAAGAGCCAACCACGGAAGAGCGGCTTCCGATAGTCCCACAGCCGTTCCCAATTCCACGTGTAGCTGAGGCTGGTGAAGGCGAACCAGAAAAAGGCGACGACTGCTGCAAGTAGTAACAGGGCTGCCGCAACGTTGAGGAACCAACGGGTCTTTGACGAATTGCTGGCTGCGCGCAGACTCATCGATTCGGAGTGCGCTGCCGTGACAGCGCTTTTTCGTAACGGTTCCCGTTACGGTGGCAATAAGCTCCGTCAAGCCGGAGAAGTCCAGAGTTTACGCCGGTCATGCTAATCGGTGGCGGCGGCCAGGAGGTTCTTCGCGTGTGTCATGGCTGATGTTTTCGTGCCGCCAAGCATGCGCGCAAGTTCTGCCACCCGGGACGCGCCAACCACCTCTTCCAGCGTCGATCGCGTTCGATTGGCGTCGAACACTTTTGTCACCAGGTAGTGGCAAGTTGCAAGGGCGGCGACCTGTGGCAGGTGCGTGATGGAAATGACCTGATGGCTTTTGCCCAGCGATGCCATTTTTGCTCCCACCGCTTCGGCGATCTCGCCGCCGACGTTGGCATCGATTTCGTCGAACACGAGCAGCGGAATCGAATCCTGCCGCGCCAGGGCGCTCTTAACCGCCAGCATGACGCGCGACATTTCACCGCTGGATGCAATTTGCCGCAACGGCTTCGATGGTTCACCGGGATTCGGTGCAAATTGGAAATCCGCCTGCTCCAAGCCATGCGCACCGGGCGAATCCAGTGGCAGCAACTCAAGGTCGAACTTCGACCGCTTGAAGCCAAGAGCAATAAGGTGCGACGATACTTCCTTCGTAAGTCGCGGCGCGGCTTTGCGACGTTTCTGTCCCAGCTGTATCCCGAGTTCGTCGACTGTCGCGCGCGCGGCCACGACTTCCGCCTGTAGCCGGTCGATCTCATCGCTGCGGCCTTCGATACGCGCCAGCTTTTGTGCCGCTTTGTCGCGATGCGCGAGAACATCCTCAAGCGTGCTGCCGTATTTTCGCTTCAGGGTTTGCAACGTATTGATACGATCCTCCATGGCAGCCAGCTCTTCTGGATGCAACTCCAGTCCATCGAGGTAGCCACGCAGCCCGCTTACCACTTCTTCCAGTTCCACGATGGCGGATTCGCACCCCGCGGTGTGCTCGGTAGCGCCCTGGTCGATCCTTTCGAGGTCACGGATCAGTCGCTGCATGTCGCCGAGTCGGCTCATAATGGAATCGTCCTCATCCGCGAGCAGCGACAGGATCTGGCCGGACAGGGCTACTAGCTTGGTGCTGTTCGACGCCACCTTGTAGCGTTGCTCAACCTGTTCTTCTTCGCCCGGCTCAGGCGCAGCATCATCGATCTCAGTGATCTGGAATCGCAACAGATCCAGTTCCTGTTCATTTGCCCGTTCCGAGTGCGCCAACTCTTCCAGCTCGCCTGCTGTTTTTTTCCAAGCATGGTAAGCGGCGCGGTATTTTTCGACCAGCTCATCCGTCTGCGCATAGGCGTCGACCATCGCCAGTTGTCGATCCTGCGACAGCAGCGAGTGGTGATCGTGCGGGCCGTGGAGATCGACGAGGAAGTGACCGATCGACTTCAGGACTGCCAGGGTGACGGGCGAACCGTTGATGAATTGCTTGTTCTGCCCACCAGCGCTGATGACCCGGCGGACAACCAGCTCGGCGTCTTCGCAGGGATCGAGGCCGCCCGCTTCAAGCGCCGCATTCACATCGTCAGGGCGGGGCAAGTGGAACATCGCTTCCACCGAGCACGTTTCCTCGCCATTGCGGATGAGCCCTTTGTCCGCCCGCTCGCCCAGCACCAGCTTGAGAGCTCCGACGATAACCGATTTTCCCGCCCCCGTCTCTCCAGTCACGCAAACAAGCCCGGAACCGACCTCCCACGTCAAATCGTCGACGAGAGCAAGGTTGCGGATTTTGAGGACGGTGAGCATAGGATGGATGGTGCGCGTTGGCGTTGTCCCGACTATGGGATTCCTCGCCACGAATTCAACACTGATTCGCCTCAAGTTGAGCTTTCGGGGCTTTCGGGTAGGTGGCCGTTGTCCCACTTGGATCAAATAGATCGAGATCGCTCCCACTCCTGCAACGTGGCTGATCAGTCACTGTTTGCACGCACGCCCAAGGTCAGCGTGTTGAACCTGTGAACACGTTTCCTGCCGATGACGGCCTTGGAGGGCTGATCATGCCCTTAACGCGAGGTCTCGCTTCAAGGCGTCGCTGGTGGGGCCGGAGGAGGAGGAGGAGGAGGATCGAGTTGGAGGAGGAGGGCTTTGGCTGCTTCGATTTCCGGGATGGAGGCGAAGGTGCGATCTGCCAGGAGTTTTTTCAGGTGGCCGATGGCTGGCTCTTTACCATCGGTGCGGCGCACGAGATCGATTTGCAGCAGGCGGATCCGCAGCTTGTCGGTCGGGGCGCTGAAGGCGGTGAAGGCATCGTCGTAGTAATTGGAAGCGACGCGCGGTTTGTCCGGATTGAACTCTTGGGACAGTTGGGCCAGTGCTTCGTAGAGGTTGCCGCTCTTAAGGTTCTTGGCCGCCTGTTCGAGATTCTTGATGAGGTTCTTCTTTTCCTTGGGAGTGCCCCAGCGCTGCATTGCTGTGTAAAACGCCTTGTAGTCGGCGTCCTGTTTCGGGTTGAACTCGGGATCGATCTTGGCGAACGGCCGATAGAGCGGATCTCCAACGACGATCGTCATCCACGAGATCCCCTGAGTGCCCATGGCCGCGCTCTCGGCGAGGGTGTAGCCTTTCAGCAGCCGATCGGCAAAGGTGTCGAATTGGGTGGTGAGTGTGAGGTAGGGCTCGTAAACATTGCCCAGCACTGCGGCTGCCCCTTTGCTGATCAATGGGCCGACCCAATAAGTGTCTGCGGAGCGTAAAGAGGTGGCACTGTAAGAGTGCAGGTGGGCGGCGATCGCGCCCTTGCGGAAACGGAAATTCGGATTCTTGAACGGGCCGTCAGCGTGACCGGTGTACCAGCCAAAATAGACAGCGGCATCTCCCATCGGGTAGTTCATGGGAAAAGTGGGGCCATGAACGTCGACCACTGCGGGGAAGCCGTGCAGGAGAAAGTTCTGCCCGGCTTTGCCGATCCATTCCTCGCCGTCTTTGTAGCTTCCCTGGGTCTTCTGCGCCAGATCAACGTAGACCTTGCCCCACAACCCGGTAGTTTCCGCGATGAGCGCATCGGTGATGAGCCGCTTCGCATCGGCAGGAGTCGGCCCGTCGATGCGCCCCGCAACCATCATCATCGGCAACTTGGCATTGGCGATGGGCACGTCCTTGTCGAAATACGGACTGATCAGTGGGCCGTCGATCGTAGGGGTGAGGATGCCCAGACGCATCAGTTCCGAATCCACACTGGCAGCGCTGTCTGCCCCGGCGGCAGCGGGTTGCGGCACTGGATTGCCGGTTTCTGGATCCGTTTTGGGAGGCACTGGGATTGGGGCGATGCGCAGAGGCATGCCATAGATCACAGCGATGATGTGCATTTTGCTTTCGACGGCCATCGGCCCCTGAGGAGTGCGGTCGATCGTCCACCAGTTCTTCAAATCGAACATAGCCCGCAACGGGCCTTCGATGGTATCGCGATACTCGTCGCGGGTGATGGTCTCCTGGGCAGGGCACTTGAGCGCCATGATGTGCTCGCGCGGGATTCCCCTCGCCTCGGCATAGAAGTTCGCCAGTTCCACGGACTCTGCGACATTCGCATTGCAGAGCACCAGGGTCGATGGCGTGTAGTCGACCACTGCGGGATTCTGGCCAACTGCCTGCGTCATCAACATACCTGCTGCACAAAGCATGCTCACGGATGCAGTTAGAATGGAGTGGCGGTGGTGGCTTTGTAAGGGTATCACTTTGATCAGTCGGCTAAAGTTTGAGTCGCAGCCCATCATAGGCGGGTTGGATGCCGGGTGGAAGCTCTTGTTCCAACTTCGCGTGAGAAACCTCGCACTGGAAGTGAGTGAGATACGTCTGCTGTGCGCCGATGCTGCGGGCAAATGCCACGGCTTCCTCGACATTCATGTGAGTCGGATGCGGCGAATAGCGCAGGGCATCGATCACCAGTGTCTCAACATCCCGCACCAGAGCAAGCGTTTCAGGATACGCTTCCTTGCAGTCAGGGATGTACGCGAGCAGTTTTCGGCCATCCCGGCAGAACAGATAGCCGTTCGTTTGCACCTTCCCATGCTGCACTGGCAGCGGAAAGATCTCCGTTTTTCCAAGGGTAAAAGGGCCGTCGATCACGTGCGGGTCCGGCTTTAGGTAGCTGGGATAGCGATTTTCACCATTGAATGCGAATTCATAGATCCGCCTCAGCATTCCCATGCAATGCTCATTTGCATAGACCGGCAGCGAGGCCTCCACTGGCAATGTGAACCGGCGCAGGTCGTCGAATCCCATGATGTGGTCGGTATGTGCGTGGGTAAAAAGTGCGGCATCCAGCTCCGTGATGTTTTCACGCAGACACTGATGGCGAAAGTCCTGCCCAGTATCCACCACCCATGCGCACTCCGCTGTCTTAACGTAAACCGAGCTGCGATCGCGCTTGTCGCGGGCGTCAACTGAAGTACACACGGCGCACTTGCAGCCGATCATCGGAATTCCCGTCGAGGTGCCGGTGCCCAGAAAAGTGAGTTCGAAGTCGCTCATGCTCGAGCCACCATACACGAGGACGCAAGAGCGACAGGCACTTAATTTAAGCTCCGTTTTTTTGCTTGGTCTGAATTCCGGCGAAGGAGGGCCGGACTCCGATCCGCCCGCTCTTCATTGAGCCCTTAAGTAGGCAGTTACTTACATCGAAAAGCGCTCGCCAAGATACAACTGGCGAGCCATTGGGTCGTTAACCAGGAAATCCTGAGTGCCCTCGCGCCGCACCTGGCCCTCGAACAACAGATAGGCGCGGTCGACGATGGAGAGCGTTTCACGCACTTTATGGTCGGTGATGAGGATCGCGAGCCCTGCCTCGCGCAGGCTGACGATGATCTCTTGAATCTCGCTCACCGCGATGGGATCGACGCCGCTGAAGGGCTCGTCCAGCATCAGCAGTTTGGGATCGGTCGCCAGGGAACGGGCGATCGTCAGGCGCCGCTTTTCGCCACCGCTGAGGGTGAGTGCGACACTCCGAGCCAGGCGCGTAATGCCGAAGCGATGCATCAGCGAGTGGCATCGCTCGCGGCGGTCACTCCTGGTCATTTTGCGCGTTTCCAGCACGGCCATGATGTTTTCTTCGACGGTCAATTTGCGAAAAATCGATTCTTCCTGCGGCAGATAGCCCATACCGAGATTCGCGCGCTTGTTCATCGGCATGCGCGTCACCTCTTTGCCGGAAAAGACGACTCTTCCCGCGTTCGGCACGATGAGACCGACGATCATGTAAAACGTGGTCGTTTTGCCGGCACCATTTGGCCCCAGCAGGCCGACGATTTCTCCCGGACGCACGGTCACGTCCACGCCATTGACCACGGCCCGGCCGTCGTAGACCTTTCGCAGTTGCTCAGTGTAGAGCAAAAACTGGTCGCCCGCGCCGCTTCGTGCCCTCGGTCGAGGCACCGGCGACTCTGTGTGCACAGATTCGGCGGTCGCCCTCCGGCTGCTGGTGGGCCGGGCTCTGGGGGCAGAAGCATAGTCACTCATGGGATCAGCCGCAGACTAACGATATTTTTTCATGAAGTAAACTGAATCCACCCACCGAGTCACATCCTGCGTTCCGGTGCGCATTTATTTATCCTTGGTGCGCTGGAAAGTTGCGGGGCCGGAGGCTTGGAAGTCGCCGTTGGCGCGCACGTAAATGATGGTGTCTTTTGCGGTCGATTGCACACTGACATTGCCCTGATTCAGCACTGGCCAGTCGTGGAGGACCAGGTCACCGGAAGCGCTGTCGAACGTTGCCCAACCGCACTTGGCCCGGATGTTCTTGCTAGGATCGGGCGAGAATTTGGTCAATGCGACCAGCCGATTCTTGCCCTTGGCGAAGATTTTATCGACCGAATCGGAGGCGTCGCCCGTTCCAGCTGCTGGAGTCCCCTTGGTGCCGTCTTTGCCCGGCCCCCCCGCATCTGGCGTCGTTCCCAGAACATCGACCGGGTTTCCTTTGAGGAAAACTTCCAGCTCCTCGCACTCGATATGGATCCCCGGATGCTTTACCACGACGTCCTCTTCGAAGACGACGATCTGCTCTGCGCTGTTGAAGTAGGCCTGACCCTCGCATTCGATCACGATATCAGTCTTGATCTCTTTGGTCAGCGATACCAGAGGCTTGCTGTCCGGTTCCGGTACGGGAGCGTCCGCCGCTTTTTCCTGAGCCAGAGCGGGAACGCTCAGACTCCAAACGCACAACATCGCGATGGCCATTTGTCGGCAGTGAAAAGTCAGCGTCGTCATGATCATTTTGGTCATCTGGGTTATTCCTCTGGCTTGTCGAAATCGTCGAGAAACTTGCCGGTCGTCTGGTGCTCGCCATTCTGGCGAATGATGATGACGGCGTCCTTGGTCGCGGCCCGGCGGGTGAACTTGCCATTGCTCACCACTGGCCAATCGCGCAGTTCGATATCGCCTGTT
>JAQCER010000089.1 GCA_027618625.1 Verrucomicrobiota bacterium | reverse complement strand
GACAATTCTATCTGCCCCCATTCTCCAGGATTTTAACTCAGAAAGTGAGCTCTGAATTTATGGGAAAACAACTTCGATGTGAAATAGCCGGCACGCTGGAAATATCGAAATTGCGGTATTCCTCCACCTGCTTTAGGCTCAGGGACAAATGTCGATGCCTGTCCTGACAATCGTGGCCACTGGGCTGCTGGGAGCCTTGGCCCTTGCAGCGATTGCCCTGATTTTTGCCAGGGCTGCTTCTGCTCCGCTTGGCAGCGTTGGGGAGTCCACCGCGCTGTCAAAAGCGGAGTCGGCGGAGTCGGAAGTGATCTTTCCGCGATGGCTGGGCACACTTTTTCTCGGCGTCTATGTGCCACTGACCGTCGGGCACATCGTCGTTACCTCGTCAGCGACCGTCCCAGTTGGCCATTGGACGCTATTCCTGGCTGCGCTTGTGGTCAGCACGGTGCTTACCTGTCGGTGCCGTATGATCATGAGCCGCCAGGCCAAGGGCAGTAAACTCTTCAGGCAGGCGCAGCTCGTCTTGTGGCTTTCGGTGATCGGAACGCTTGTAAGCCTTTTCTCGCTGGCGTTCCTGCCGTTTGCCGTTCGATCATGACCGAGCCGAATCATTCCCTCAGCTCCAAACTCCTGCAGGTAACATCAACGCGATTCTGGATCGCACTGGTGCCGGCGATGACGGTGCCGTTTTTCGCGTCGTTGCTCTACTTTGTGGTGCTCAGCGAGCAGCCCATTGGCAAGATGATCTACGCTGGTGCCAAGGTGTTCACGATCGTCTGGCCAGTGCTGTGCATCGCCATTCTCTGGCGCATGGGGCTCGGTTGGTTCAAGGGGTTCAAAGATACGCGGCACTGGGGCAACCTGCGGCCGCATCTGCGCGCGCTCCCGCTCGGGCTGGTTACCGGCCTCTTGATTGTCGGCACCTTGTGGGGGTTGTTGCAGACGCCGTTGGCAGAGATCGTCGAAACCAGTTCTCCTGCCATCCGGAGAAAGGCGACCGCGCTGGGCTTCCTGGAGAATTACATTCTGTTCGCCACCTTCCTGTCCGTGCTCCATTCGCTTATTGAAGAGTACTTCTGGCGCTGGTTCGTGTTCGGCCATTTGCGGCAGAAGATGTCGGCGGTGTCGGCTGCGGTGCTGGGAAGCATCGCCTTTGCCTCCCACCATCTCATCGTCCTAGGGCAGTTTTTCCCGTTTGGCTTCGCTGTCTTCCTCAGCATCTGCGTCGCCATCGGTGGCCTGATGTGGTGCTGGCTCTACCAGCGGCAAGGCACGCTCGCGGGAGCTTGGCTCAGTCACCTCATCGCCGACGCTGGCCTGATGGCAGTGGGCTACTCGCTGCTCATGCCAGGGGTGCCGGGGTAGGCAAGGACTTCCAGCAACTCGGCCCGCCGGACCAGTGCGAGGGCGTACTCAGGATCCAGCCCAAGCGCTTTTTCGTAACAGAACAAGGCCTCATCATACCGCTCCTGCGCGACCAGATAGCCCCCCAGATTGTGCCAGGCTTCTTCAGGAAATCCTTTCGTACATCTTGTTCCCCGGCGCGCCAGTTCCTCTGCTTCCGACAGCCTCCCTAGCTGAAAGGCCATTATTGCCGCGTGGATTAAAAACGTCGCTTCGTCAGGTGCCATAGCATGAGCTGCCTTCCAAATATCCAGTGCCTCGCCAAAATTGCCCCGGTGCCTCCGCAATGGAGGCCCTTCGATGGATCAGCCACGGCCGACGCTCTTCAGTTACGATCCGATCCGCGCGATCCAATGCCGTTTCAGCATTCGCGCACCTTCCTAAGGCTACCAGATTGATGGCGTATACCTCAAGAAGCCAAAATTCTTCACGTCTCTTCCGTGCGGGATCACAGCCGGCCTCGCCACCCTGTTGCAGCAGCCTTTCCGCAAGGACGACGGCAAGGACGTAAGCATCCCTCCCATGTGCATCCAAAAGTTGCTGGCCAAGTTCTTTGTTCATAGCGATAGGGTCTCGGATGAATGGATTGCTCGGTATGTCAGATCTATTCTATCCCAGCAAAGTTCTTCCGGTAAAAAAGCGCCGTCAAGCCGGCCGCACTCCAGAAATCAACAATGTCGTTCGATCTGGGTCCGAAGCCGACCGTTAGCGACTCCTGCGCCGCACCGGAAGATGACGATCCTTGCGTTCCCGAGGCGCTACATCGGGCTGGGGAACGGCGGGAGTTCAGCCCTTCCCTGGGCGGGCGGCTGACTTACGGAGCGCGGCTGATCTTGACGCGGAAGTAGGCCTGACGGCCTTCGACCGGCAGTTGCCACCTCTTCCACGGATCATATTCGGGCGTTTCGGAATGGGACCGAAGGTACTGGGCCGGCACGTCAGTCCAGTTCTGGCCGTCTTCGGAGCGCTGGAGCACATCGCGGAACTTGCCGACGGAACTCCCCAGCAGCGTCGCGTGGTCGAAGGAATACGTAACGGTGATGCCCGTGCGGTCGAAGTAGTACGACGGGAGGCGGGAGGAATTGAGACTGCCGGGGGCGTAGGCGTTCCGGTGGGGATCGAGACCGAAGTAGTACTTGGCGAGATTCGAAATGCCGTCGCCAGCGGGCGAAGCGTCGGGCGAGCGATCCTCGGCGGGGAGTTCGGGGAATCGCGCGACCCACTGCTGGTAGGGATCGCCCGTGGGGTCAATAAGGAGTTCTGCATGGCGGATGGATTCCGCCGCGATCGCGAACTCCTGGCCTTCGAGAGCCGGGAGAGCCAGGACTTTCCTCGAATCGGCGGCCACGCGGGCGATCTCTCTCAAGTCCTCGAGCCGGTCGCCCTCATAGACGGCGAGGCCGTTCGCGTAGCCGCCGAGCACTCGGAGATCGTAGGTGCCGTCGGAGGGCGCCGTCCACCGCCACCAGACTGACCCCGTGCCGAGCGCCTGTTCCGCCGGTTCGATCGAGGCGAAGCCGTTTGCCTCCGCCCGCGCGGACGCGACGGCTCCCAGATCGATCGCGTCCGCGAAGAAGTCGTTGGACGGGAACTCGGCCCGGCCAATGAAGAGGGAGATCGGCATCTGCCAGTCCCAAGAGGCTCGGATCCAGAAGCGTTCGCCCGCCACCTCCGACGAACGTAGAAAGAGGCGGTTCTTAAAGAGATAGCCGACGACTGCAGGGACGAGAGCGCGGCCTCCGTCCTCCGAACGGAAGATTTCGATATCAGGCCCCTCCGAGTTCCAGTCCCAGTGCGAGATCGAGGTGCTGACCATGTAGCGCGAGGCCTTCGGGGCCGTCCAGGTCCACCAGACTGTGCGGGTGCGCGAGGAGTCCGGGTGGACGGAGTCTGGTTCGTTGGCCTCGCGGGAGGCGTCCATCGTGGTGGACCAAGCCTCGAAATCATCGCCCGTGCCAAGGTCGATCGCGTCCTGCCACCGGTCGTTGGCTGCTGCGGGAACCCATTCAATCCGAAGTGTCGGCGGAGACCAGGGATCGTCCTGCCAGCCTTCGTTCCCCGGGGGCTTGCCCCGGTCTCGCCCCAGCGAGATGTAGTATTGGACCCCCTTCTGCACGGGATACAGACGTGCTCTGCTCCAGCGGACGTGAACGTGAACTTGGTCCCCGAATAGTTCGAACGGCACGGGCTGGAGCGTCTCCAGCGTCATCCCCGTGTGCAGAAGCACGTCGGGATACGGGGCGATTTCGTTTTCATTTTCATAAACAAGGGCCGCGAGCCCATTGTCCGGGGCCGTCCAGCGCCACCACGTCAGCGTGCCGAAGGGCCGGGGCCCGCCGGGCTCCGTCGGGTCCCACGAGGCCTCGATCGCGGAGGCGGAAGGGAACGCCGCATTGCCATCGCCGAGGTCGTGGGCCTGCGCGAAGGTGTCGTTGTCCGCCACGGCCAGAGCTTCGATCACGAATCTTTCCCCCCAGTGAGAAGACCCGCCGTTCGAGGCGGAATACACCGCTATGGCCAGCCGCTCCCCCGCCTTGGCCTGGAAGTATCCCCGATCCGGTTCTTCCGGCGCCTTTTCCTGGAAGAGCTGCACTTCGCGGAGCGACTCAAGGGCGTCCCCCGAGTAGAGCCGGACGAGGGCGCCTCCCGTTATGCGGTAGTGGCCGTCTGCCGGAGCCGTCCAGCGCCACCAGGCCGAGCCGCCGAGTTGCGTGGCCGTCGGCTCGCCGGGTTCCTGCGTCAAGTTCCGGATGGGAGGGACGATTTCGACCGGAACCGCGCTCCCAAGGTCGATCCTGTCGGCGAAGGCGTCGTTTTCGGCCAGTAGGAACGGAGTCAGCACCATGTACGACGACAGCGTCGGCGCTTCGATCGCGAACTCCACCAAGCGATGGACGTCCGGAGCGCTCGACGCGGCGGCGAAATAGTAGGTCTTCCCGCGGACGAAGTGCCAGCCGGTCAGCGGGACCAATTCCGCCAGCGAGGTGCCATGATAAGCGCGGAGCGACTTGAGCGACTTCCCCGCGATCGAATAGACGCCGGTGACAGGCGGCGTCCACTTCCACCAGACGGAGTTCCATGGCGCGCCCTTGTGATCCGGCTCGCCTTCCTCCGGTTCGGTAGGGCTGAAATTGTGCGCCGACACCTTGAAGGACGGAACGCTTTCGAGATCGACGGCATCGGCGAAGGTCGCGTTGCCGATCTCCGGCTGGCCCCCGATTTCAAGGTGATAGGTCCCGCCGAATCCCGAAGCCTTGAAGGCCGAGTAAGTTTCTGGGACAACGACGGCGATCTTGTAGGCCACTCCCGCCGTGGCTCGGAACAGGGCTTCGCCTGAACCCGAGATACGGGTCAGGCTCTCAAGCACGTCTCCCGTGAACACGATGGCGCTGAACGGGGAAGACCTGACCAGCTTGAGCCCATCAGCCGGAGCCGTCCACTCGTGCCAGGCCACGGGGCTTTCGTTCGGGCTCGGCTCGCCCGCCTGGAACTCCGCTCCCTCCAGGCTGTCGATGACGAACAGTTCGTCCAGACTCGGCAGGGGAGCGCGCGCCTCGAACCGGTCGTGCCCAGCCGGGGGCGCCGGAAGACGATCCAGACTGAAGCGAAACACTCCGCCCGACCCCGAGACTCTGATCACATACTCCTGGCCTGCTTCGGCGACGAAAATCGACTCGCGGTAAGCGGCTTCCTGAGACGCTTTGGTGAGCTGGTCGATCCTGCGCCCGGTGCAGATGTGGAGGTCCATACCGCCCGATCCCGGTGCCGCAATGCGGTAGCGACCGCTTTCCGGCGCCCGCCAGCTTCAGTTGTCCATAAATAAAGGTACGCCCCTTAAAGATTCTTCATCAACGACCTGAAATCACGCGGCATGCTCGACTCCACAATGGTCGTCTGGGGCGCCGAGTTCGGTCGCACACCGCTCGGCGAAAACCGCCCCGGCCGCGACTCCAACACCGGACGCGATCACCATCCGACTGCCTACACCATGCTGATGGCCGGCGGCGGCCTCAAAGGTGGTATGACCTACGGCAAGACCGATGAAATCGGCTGGGGTATCGAGGAGAATCCGGTTCACATCAATGATCTTCACGCCACTTTACTGCACCAGTTTGGTCTCGATCACCTCAAGCTCACCTACCGTTTCCAGGGGCGTGATTTCCGACTCACCGATGTGGCAGGGAACGTGATCCAAGACTGGATCGCGTAGGTGGCCTGACAGGCCACGAGCCAAAAGCCCACAAGGAGCGGCGGACTCCGATCCGCTCAAGGTCTTTACGACGGCTCATACGCACCCAACCGGCCGGCTTGGAATGCAGCATCCACGGGGACGCTTCTCCGAAGCGTCCAGCTGGGTTCGACTGAAGTGCAGAGTAGATTTGGGATTTTCCCTTCGGCATCACTCCTGAGTGACGCGGTAATAGCGCACATCCGTGTCGGCGGAGAGATTGGACTCCGTGAAACTGGTTTCCGCGCCCTGCGATGCCACGCCATCATCGAGCTCGACCCAGTCTTCAAAATCTGCCGTTGCCTCCACGGCATAGCTTCTGCCCGGCGCGGATCGCCAGGTAAACGTGGCGCTTCGGTTGCCTCCTGCCTCGGCAACGTTGACATCGATGATTTCGAAGCCGGCGCGCGGGCCAGTCAATGTGAGCGGTGTGAGCGATCCATCCCACAGTCCGGTCATCTGCTCTTCGGTCAATGCGCCGTTCCAGATGGCGACATCATCAATGAGACCCTGGAAGTTGCGGTCGGTTCCACAGCAGTTGTCGCGGCCGATCAGCCATTCGGTCGCATTCGTTTGTTCGAGATGATCTATTTCGTTGGCCGCGGATTCCAGCACAGCATCGTCACCGGTCGTCCCTCGGTAGAGGGTCGCCAGTTCCGGAGTCAAAGTGACGGCGAGGAATGTCCACTCTTCCTCGGGGATATCAAGGCCACTGTTGAAGTTCCAGGTGTTGGCATTGTTATTGTTCCAATGATACTGCAATTCGCCGGAGCCGCCCCGAAAGCCGATTCCCATCGGTGCTGTGCCGTCGCGGGACTGCATGATTGCCGACCAATCACCGGTGGCTACGCCTTTGGCCCAGGCGGTGATGGTAATTTGCTGGAAGGTGACATCCGACGGCGGGATCGAGACGTTGCTATCCTCCGCCCCTTCCAAACGGACAGCGAAGTCGCCGGGAGTGCCGGTATGGCCTTCTCCCCACTCGATGTTGTTCGCGGTGCCGTTCAAAGCCGCGTTGTCGCCCGCGTTCGCCACAACCTCACCTGAACCTTCGTTGGCCGGCCAAAAGCCGATCAACTGGACTCCCGGGTCATTCGGGTCGAGCGGATTCGTTCCGTCAGCCAACTCTTTGCTGTCTGAGTGTCCGTCGCCGTCGGTGTCGGCGCGCGTTGGATCCGTCGCGGGATCGCCATTCACTTCGGCTCCATCACTGAGGCCGTCGCCATCGGTGTCGGCAATCAATGGATTGGACCCGGCGGTCTTTTCGTCCCCATCTCCAAGGCCGTCATCGTCGCTGTCGGAGTCGAGCGGATCGGTGCCGTCTGAAACTTCCACGTTGTCGTTCACTCCGTCATCGTCGGTGTCGGCTTTGAGCGGATCGGTCAGAAGGAGAAATTCCTGACTGCTCTTGAGCGTGTCCTCGTCATTGTCGGAGTCGCCTGAGAGCAGCGCAAGATTGCCGGGCGCGATGGTTTCCTCCCAATCGTCCAGCAACTGATCGGAGTCGGAATCGGCCCCCACGGAAAGAGTGATGATCGTCTCATGCTCGCCCCCGGCATCGTCCTCACCGCGCACCCGAATGCTGAGAATCTGGCCGGCCAGCGCCGAGAGATCCGCCACGGTAAGCAGTTCGATTGCATCGTCCCCGCCGATCTCGAACAGGGCGTTGTGGGTATCTCCTTCACCGGCGACAAACTGGTAGTCGACCGATCCGGCGGGGAGTTCGAAAAACAGCTCTCCCGACTTGGCGAGTCCGGCGAGGCTGCCGACGACCGAGGCATTGGCGGCACTGGACAGCACCAGATTGCTGATTTCCTGGGGTGGATAGCTCAGCAGACTGCGCAATTCAATGCTCGCAACCTCGACCCCTCCGCTCAGCGTCAGGGGTGACGCCGCCATTTCGTAGAGTTTCGTGATGTCCTCGGCGCTCAGCGCTTCGTCCCAAATGGCAATGTCATCCATCAGGCCCTGGAAGTTGCGCTCCGTTCCGCAACAATTATCCCGGCCGAAGAACCAAGGGGTGTCTCCGTTGGTCTGGAAGATATGCTCGATCTCGTTCACGGCCTCAAGCAATTCACCGGTTGGGCCCGTGGTGCCGAGATACAGTGTCGCGGCCTCCGAGGTCAGACTCAGAGCGAGGAAGGCCCATTCATCGGCGGGAATGTCCAGGCCACTGTTGAAGTTCCAGGTGTTGGCATTGTTATTGTTCCAGGTGTAGGTCAGCTGCCCGCTGCCCCCGCGGAAACCGATTCCAATCGGCATGCTGCCGTCACGCGCCTGGACGAGACCGGTCCAATCGCCGGTAGAGGAGCCCTTCACCCACGCTGTGATCGTGATCTCTTCAAATTCCACGTCCACCAATTCCACGTCAGCGTAGCTGTCTTGATTGCCCTCCAAATCGAAAGCGTAGTCGCCCGGTTTCTCAGTGTGGCCTTTGCCATCGGCTGACCATGCGCCGCTGTTCAGGGTGCCATCCAGGCTGCTTTCGCCGGCGGCGTTGGCGATGGTCTCCCCTGCCCCTTCGTTGGCCGGCCAATACCCGAGCAGTTCCGCATGGGCGACCGTTGCTCCATGCTGCACAGCGAGAACCCCAAGAGACAGGATCAGACGGTGGATTTCTTTCATGTGAACAGGTAGAGAAAACGCGCCCGTTCGGCAAATCCCAAAAAGGCGTTTTACAGAATTATTATTGATTGGTTCCGGGATAGGGCCGCCTGGCCCGAAGGCCAGACGACGCCCCCCACAGGTCCGTACGAGCCCAATTAAGGCATACGGTTCCTCAAGCTACGGTTTCGCCCCCAAGGCTGTCCACCACTTTCCGTAAGACACACAAATCCGGGTTCAGAGCCCCAGGTGCGTTTCCAGTGATGGGTCCGTAGTCCCGATATCCTCCTTTGCTAGTCACGGGCTCCTTTGGGTGAGTTACCCCGCTTTCAATC
>JAQCER010000088.1 GCA_027618625.1 Verrucomicrobiota bacterium | reverse complement strand
GTAACGCCCGACCACTACACCCCCGACTACTCACTATTCGATACTCCGCTTCCAGAGCGGCTTTCCATCCAGCGTGCGGATGACGATTTTCCGCACCTCCCCGACCGTCATGTAGGTCGACAGCCCCAGCGGAGCACACTGTTCGATATCTCCCTGGCGCAGGCTGATCTTTTTTCCCGCCAGCGGTGCCTTCACGATGATCGCACCGCCATTCCAGACCTTCAACACGTCCGGACGGACTTCGATTCGAAAAGTGAACCACTCGCCCACTGGATAATCGCAGGTGCTGGCGGTCTCGTTCGCAGATGCATCAACACCATCGATACATGAGATGCCGGTAACCGATCCGCCCCAGCCGCCGGGAACAAATGTCGCGCAGGTATCCAGCGAATTGACCGGAAAGGTAAGTGCGGCAAAGAAGTCCGGCCCATCGAGGTGGCACGCGTCGTAGAGGATCTCGTAGTTCGTCACAGGAAGTTCCCATGGCCCTGCATAGCGGATCGCGCTGATGGGTTCGCCATCAAGGATGCGGCACGTTCCGTCCTCTCTGAATTCGACCCCAGCATTCCCGGAAATATCCTGCAATACCTGCCAGTGCTGGGAACCCTCGGCCAGCAGGTCGACTTCCATAGCCGCCTTCACCCGGACGCCATTACCCGGCTCGATCTGTTTCTTCGGTGGTGTGTTATTTTCCTCCGAGCAACCTGACATTAACAGAACGATCGCGCCAAGCCCGAGGGACGACGCTCTATTGCGCAGCGTCCCCATCTTTCACACCTTCCCCATCTTTCGCATCTGCCGGTGCCGGTGCCGGGGCTGCGTCCGGTTTCTTCGGTTCTATAGGCTTACCATCCGTGCGCCCGATTTTGAAATTGCGAAATTCCCCTGCTGTCACATACGTCGCCAGCCCGAACGGCACACAGTATTCAATATCCCCCCAACGCATACCAACACGACGATCGGCCAACTCCACATCGACGATACTCTTGCCATCCATCCACACCTTCAGGGACTCGGGCGTGACTTGGATGCGA
Source organism: Verrucomicrobiota bacterium (assembly GCA_027618625.1). Classification (GTDB taxonomy): domain Bacteria; phylum Verrucomicrobiota; class Verrucomicrobiia; order Verrucomicrobiales; family DEV007; genus JAGROY01. Next base: position 7,542 of record JAQCER010000088.1, on the reverse strand, counting down.
AACGCGTACCATTGATTCAGTTCAAACTTGTGGAAAGTGGACGTGTCGTTGTTGGCCGCATCCATGCCATCGAGGCTTGAGATGCCGGCTAGAGCACCTCCCCAGCCACCGGCGACAAAAGTGCAGCACGTCTTGATGTCATTCACAGGAAAGGTCAGCGCGCAGAAGAAATCCGTGCCTTTGGTGCGACGGGCTTCCAGAGAAATCTCGTAGTTCGTCACAGGAAGATCGAGCGGGCCCGTGTAGCGAATGCCACTCAGCGGATCACCCATCCTCATGCGGAAGACACCCTTCTCGTCAGTCGCCGCGATGCCACCATTGGATGGAAAGTCTTCTAGGATCTTCCAATGTTCCACGCCTTCCGCAAAGAGGTCAGCCGCCACTGCGTCGACCTTTGCCTGCTTCATCTGTTCCAGTTCTGCCACCGCCTGATCCCGTTCCTCACGAGCGATCGCAGCCCCACTCTCGAGCAACGCGACTTTCCTTTCCAGTGCCTCCACTGCCTCAACGGTCGCACGCAATCTGCCGGCGACGGTTTCCACATCTGCCGACGGCGCGTCCTGCGCCCGAGTGGGCAGTAGCTGAACGAGCTGAGCGAGCGAGAGAACACAGAGGGCAGTGATCAGCTTACGGTTTTTGAAGTGGGGAAATTTCATCGGCAGTCAGTGGAATGTTAAGCTCGGGCCTGATTGTTGCGGTTTTTTCTTCCTATTGCAATCGCACAGAAATCCAGCCGGAGGGCAAAAAACAAGGATTCTCACTCTCGGATCAAAAACAAGGTATATACATTGTAATTTCGATATTTTGAATGAAGTTATCGATCAGATCAGGATCGGGTGACCGAAGCGTGGCAGCTGATGAGAGTGGTTCTGGTTGTTCCCGGCGATGAACAAGCCAGCCGACCGAATGCAAGTCGATTGAGGTTCCCCATCTAGGAACTTCAGGGAGGCCTCTGAGAGAACCGCGCCTTACTGTGGACTCTCAGCGATCCAGGCGTCGACCCGCCTTTCTAAGAGGTCGAGTGGGATCGCTCCCTGATTGAGGACGGTGTCATGGAACGCCCGCAGGTCGAATTTTTCGCCGAGAGTTGTGGCAGCTCGGTTGCGCAGTTCTTTGATTTTGAGTTCTCCGATTTTGTAGGCGAGGGCCTGTCCAGGCCAGGCGATGTAGCGGTCGATTTCGTTGACGATGTCGAGTTCGCTTTTGGCTGCATTTTCTCGGAAGTAATCGATGGCCTGCTGGCGGTTCCAGTGCTTGTGATGAATGCCGGTGTCGACGACGAGGCGAATGGCACGCCACATTTCATAGGTAAGCTGACCGAACTTGTCGTAGGGATCGGTGTAGAGGCCAAGCTCTTCGCCCAGGTATTCCGAGTACAGGCCCCAGCCTTCGACGAATGCGGTGAAGCGAGCGTGGCGGCGGAATTTCGGAAGCGCGCCCAATTCTATCGCAAGAGCAATCTGCAGGTGATGCCCGGGCACGGCCTCATGTAAAGAAAGCGCGACCATTTCATACTTGGGCCGCATCTCCGGCTTGTAGAGATTGACGAAGTAGCTTCCCGGTCGTGAGCCATCGGCTGCAGGAGGGCGATAGTACGCTGCAGTGGTATCGGGAGCGATGTTTGCAGGAATCGGTTCGACTTTGTAAGGGATGCTCGGCAGCGAACGAAAGACTCTTCCCATGAGTGGATCGATTTTGTTCGATACCGCGTGATAGCCGGCGAGGAGTTCCGCCGGGCTCTGGTAGTAGAATTTCGGATCGGTGCGGAGATGCTCAAAGAACTCCTGCAGCGTTCCTTTGAATCCGACCTGAAGCTTCACCGCCTCCATCTGCTCGCGGATGCGCGCGACTTCGGCCAGGCCTATCTCATGAATTTCGTCGGGCGTCATGCTCGTGGTGGTGAAGCTGCGGGCGAAGAATGCATACATCGTCTTGCCGTTGGGAAGGTTCCAGGCTCCTGATACCCCCGGACTCGCAGGAAGGTATTCATCGTTAAAAAATCGATGGAATTGGCGATACGCCGGGATCACCTGATCGCGCAGGGCCGCACTGCTATCCGCTATCAACCGATCACGATCAACTTTGGTGATAGTGTCAGGAAATTCCTTGAATGGCTTGAAAAACGGGCTGTCCTCCGGCTTCTCGACGATCTGCTTTTCGATCTGTGCGGGCACTCGCTGCATGATCACTTGAGGCAACAGCATCTTGAAGCGGATGCCATCGCGCATGAGATCCTGAGTTTGCCCGATGTACTTCGGCAGCCCGCGCAGACGCTGTATCCAGTCTTCGTAGTCTTTCGTGGTTTCGAAGGGAATGGCATCGGCAAGCTCGTCGGCAGTCTGTATCCCACCACGCTGATTGAGGACGATGAGATACCAGCGAAAGTGGTGCTCATCGATGGCCTGCTGCTTTGCTTGAGCAAAGATGTCGTAGTTCATCTGATCGACTGGTGTGAGGACGGAGCGATCAATGCCTTTGAGGCGCGCGAGCGTCTCCTTGCGTCGGTCATTCTCTCGTTCAAGTGCAGCAGTGCTGACGTCGGGCCATTGATCGTTCCACCGGCGATCGCCCATGTAAGACGCGCTCACCGGATCTTCGGCCAGGCGCTGCTCCCAGTCTTCGTCAAAAAGGGTGTGTAGCTCGCTGGTTTCGGCGGCTGAATCCGCATGGTCCGCATGGCCAAACGTCGTCGAACACGCAACTATAAGGACGATTCTCAGGAGAGAGCAGAGCGATGAGGTGATCATCTGGCGACGGTAGACGACCGGATCGAGGTTGGAAATAGCAATGAAACGCTGCGCCAAACCGGCTTTTCTCAAAGCAAGTGCACACCGCCACGTGTCGCAAAATTGCGACGTTGAAATCCAGGTTCTTCGCAACATTGACGAGCGAAATGGGAGCAGTCTCTGAGCTGGCGGATCACGTAGTTAGAATTCCTTCGGTAACTATCTGATAGTGAGCAATAACCATCACTGTGAGATTCGTTCGTGATCGTTGATCACCAAGCCTTTCCGTTGGCCAGTAAGTCTGAAACACAATGATTTCTAACTATTCAAGATCTTTCAGAGATTAATTATAATTAATATTATTTCTATAGTATTCGTTTGAAAAATGAATCTCTGATCTGACTGTAATTGCGAAACTGAAACGCAATTACTAGAATGGAACAAGCATGGTACCGATGGAAGCGGCTCAAAACTGGAAAAGTCGCACTATTGATTCTCATAATTCTGACGATTCTCGGTCGAGCGGACCTGGGATGGGCAGGGAGCGGCCTGGACTTTCCTGAGCCGATCGGTGCCTATCTGAACGGCAAGCTGCCATCGCAAACGCCGCAGACTGGATCGGGCAGCTGGCAGTTGGTCGACGCCTTCCCCGGGTTATCGTTCACCAACCCCCTGTTTATGACGCCCTTCCCCGGCACCAACGATCTGGTGATGCTGGAGCATCACGGGCTGATTTTCGTTTTTGACAACAACCCGGCGACGACTACCAAGCGGCAGATCTTGGACATCCGCAGCCGCGTTCAGGACACGCACTGGGGTGGCCTGTTGAGCCTCGCTTTCCACCCGCAGTTCGGCCAGTCGGGTTCCCCGAACCGGGAATACGTATACATGGCCTATCGCTACGAGTTCGAGTCCGGCTGGGCATCGAACATCCACTACGTGCCAGGCTACCTGAGGCTGTCTCGCTTTCAATACAACTTCAGCACTGGCCAGATCGATCCAAATTCGGAGCTGGTGATGATCCAACAGTATGACGCCAGTAAGCATCACCTCGGGGGGGCCATCACCTTCGGCAGCGATGGCTTTCTTTACCTGTCCCGGGGTGATGAATACTGCTGCAATGATCCAACGGATGCTACACAGAAACTGAACGTCGGATTTTTCAGCGGCATGCTGCGCATTGATGTCGACATGAATGCTTCACGCAGCCATCCGATTCGGCGTCAGCCTCTCGACAACACCGGCAATCGACCCAGCGGCTGGCCAGCCAGTTTCAGCCAGGGCTACTACATTCCGAATGACAACCCGTGGCAGGATCCATCGGGCGGGATACTTGAGGAGTTCTATGCGATCGGCTTCCGCAGCCCGCACGTCATCAGCTATGATGCGCCCACCGGGAATATCTGGATCGCTGACGTCGGCGAGTCGGAGAGGGAGGAGATCGACTTGTTGAAGAAAGGAGCGAACTACCAGTGGCCGTTCAGGGAAGGAAACATCGGCAAACCAAAATCCAGGCCGGGAACGGTCATCGGAACAGAAACGGCACCGGTTGCTGACTATCCTCATACCGAAGGTGCCAACTGCATCATCGGCGGGCACATCTACCGCGGACCGACGCACGCGGGCACACTGGGCGGCAAGTTCCTTTTTGCGGACAATGGCAATCAGAAAGTGTGGGCGATGACGTTCAACAGCGGCTCCGGGACTGGCCAGATCGAGCAGCTTTGTGTTGGCCCAAGCGGCGGCTATTACACCGGAATTTCCGGTAGCGGACGTGACGCCAATGGCGAGGTCTACTTTCTCAAAATGACTGGCCACGATGACGGAAATGGCAAGATCATGAAGCTGTCCCGCGCCGGAGCTGCCTCTCCTGAGCCACCTGCCCTGCTGTCGCAAACGGGGGCGTTTTCCAACCTTGCCACGCTCCAGGTTTCACCAGGATTGCTGGCTTACGAAGTGAACACGCCCATGTATTCGGACGCCTCTAACAAGCAGCGCTGGTTCGCCATTCCCAATGATGGAACGCACAGTTCATCGGGTGAGAAGATCGGCTTCAGCGAAAGTGGCAACTGGACTTTCCCTCCGGGTGCCGTGTTGATGAAGCACTTCGAGCTGCCGATCGATGAGCAGAATCCCAGTCTCGTGAAGCGGATGGAAACGCGCTTCATGGTGCAGGGGGTGGATGGTGCCTACTTTGGATTCACCTATCGCTGGCGTCCGGATGGCAGTGATGCCGATCTGCTCCACGACGGCCTGAACGAATCCGTACAGGTGCGTAAGGCCAATGGAACGTATGCGACACAGGCGTGGCGCTATCCATCCCGGACAGAGTGTTTCGCCTGCCACTCCACTGCGGCTGGCTTCGTGCTTGGGCCGCGCACCCGGCAACTCAATCGGGATCAGTATTACAGCAAGACGGGGCGCACGGCCAATCAGCTGGAAACTCTCAACCATCTCGGAATCTTTTCGCCAGCGATCAATCCCGCACTCCTGCCGGGGGTGCTGACTTCGAAACCGATGGGCGATGCCGCCTCCTCATGGCAGAAGCGCGCGTTGTCCTATCTGGATTCCAATTGCTCGCACTGTCACCAGCCAGGCGGCACAGCACACGCGAACTTCGATGCACGCCTGTCCACTTCCCCATTTGCCCAGGGTTTCGTCAATGCCAATCCTAACAATAATCTAGGCATCTCTGGTGCGAAGATTATTGCTCCGGGAGATACGGCGCGCTCCGTGCTCTACCACCGGACAAACACCCTTGGGGCCGGAGCCATGCCCCCCATTGCAAAAAATCACATCGACGCTGATGCCATCGCGCTCCTGGAAAACTGGATCGCCACGATCGACCCCAGCATTACTCCACCCAACCCCAGCACATCGGACGTCACGGTACCCGTGCCGACCCTGTCTGCACCTGGGCAGATGAGCGGAAGCCTCACGGTCAATGTAGCGTTCACCGAGCCAGTTTACGGGCTCACGACCGACGATTTTGTCATCACCAACGGCATAGATGCGGCCATCAGTGGCTCAGGAGCAAGCTATACGCTGACAGTTGCCGCAACCGGTGGCGTCAGCAGCGTCACCGTTCAACTGCCGTCCGACAAGGTGATCGACGCAGGCTCAAATGCGAATCCACCTTCCAATTCGGTAACCGCATCGGTCGCGAGTCTGCCGACATTGAACATCGCCAGCGCATCGGCGAACGAATCAAATGGTGCACTCACGTTCACCGCAACCCTTTCTGCAGTATCTGCAGCAGGCATCTCCGTGCAGTTCAGCACGGTATCGGGCAGCGCGACATCACCCGCAGACTTCCAGCACACCACTGGAACCCTGACATTCCAGGCAGGCAGCACCAGCGCCACCATTCAGATTCCAGTTGTCGATGATCTCATCTACGAAACTGCAGAGACGTTCACGCTGCAGCTCAGCAATGCCTCAGGCGCAACGCTTGGTACCGCTTCCGCGACCGGAACGATCATTGACAATGACACCGCACCTTCCATCGTGATCACGGATGCCACGACAGGCGAAAACGGGTGGGTCCTTCCATTCAAAATCATCCTGTCGCAACCCAGTGCCTTCCCGGTGACGGTGTTCTACACGACGGTGAGTAACACCGCTACCGGCGGCTATGATTACCTTCATGCCGCTGAAACACTCACGTTCCAGCCTGGACAAACATTACTGGTCCTCGACATCCCGATCTGGCAGGACGAAATCGATGAGATCGCCGAAACGTTCTACGTGCGGCTGAGTGCGCCCACGAATGCCGTCATCACAGACGCAGAGGCGCTCGGCACCATCATCGACGACGATTCCACTCCGAGCGTCACCATCACTGGAGGAACTGCCTCTGAATCGGCAGGATCCATTCAGTTCCTGGTGCAGCTGTCGGAATCCAGTGGCTCCCCCGTTTTGGTGAGCTATGCAACAGCAGAGCGCTCGGCGACCGCTGGCCTCGACTTTACCCCGGCAAGTGGCTCGCTGACGATCCCGGCAGGCGCGACATCTGCAATTCCGACGATCAATCTGATCAACGACAGCATCGAAGAGCCCAACGAAGACTTTGCCGTGAACCTTTCGTCACCGGTGAACTCGGTGCTGGGCAGCAGCACGGCGATTGGTGTGATCATCGACGACGACGAAAGTCCGGTCGTTTCGGTAGCCTCGGTGGCGGGTGACGAGAGCACCGGCGCACTGACCTTTGCCGTGAGCCTCTCAGCGGCGTCCGCCAATACCATCTCCGTCGACTACGGCACCACCAGCGGAACGGCCACTGCCCCGGACGATTTCCAGCCCGTCTCGGGCACCCTGACGATCCCGGCAGGCCAGACGACGGCATCAGTCCCGGTAACGATCAAGGGTGACTCCATGTTTGAGGCCGACGAAACATTCACTCTGGCCCTGAGTGGCGCAGTCAACGCGACCTTGGGCACGGCCTCTGCAACAGGCACCATTCGCGACAACGACGTGGCTCCGCTGATTCGTGCGGTGGCCAGCTCTGCATCCGAAAGAGCAGGAGCCATTACTTTCCGAATCTATCTGTCCGAGCGCAGCGGTTTGAATGCAAGTGTCGGCTGGACTACCAACGGTGTCACCGCGAAGGCGGGGACCGATTTCGTCGCGTCTGGTGGGACGGCCCAGATTCTTGCAGGTGACCTGGAAACAACGATTACCGTGAATCTCCTGAACGACGATGCACCAGAGATCGACGAGACATTCAATCTGGCACTTTCGAATCCAGAAAACGCCACTCTCAGCAAAGTCAGCGTGACAGGAACTATCCTGGATGACGATGGAGCACCGAGCCTCA
>JAQCER010000087.1 GCA_027618625.1 Verrucomicrobiota bacterium | reverse complement strand
GTTAAATGTTTGCGGGCACTGACATTCTGCTCTATAGAAAAATGAGGAAACTATCATTTTCCCCATAATCCTTTTCTACTACTACTTATGATAAAAAATCGAGCGACCATGATGGTGTGGATGTTTGTGCTGATCCTTCTGGCGGCCGGGAGTGCGGTCGGCCAGGATGGCGGGGCGGATGGACCGTCCAAGGTACAACTATCTGCTGAGGAGTTCCGGGCAGAACTGGCCCGTGCGCAGTCGGACATTGAGTTGCTCCGCCGAGCCTTGAGGAGGAAACAGGATGCTGAGAAGCTGGCGATGGAGTGCCGCGAATCCTTACGTACCGCGGAAGGCAAGCTGGATCAACTGCGGAAGGAATCGACGGAAGAACTTGCAAAGCGAGCAGATCGAATTGGCACATTGGAGGCCCGGGTGCAGGAGACCACCAGAAAGCTTGAAGAAAAGGGAAGTGCCACCACGGCATCCGATATCGAGAAATTGAAGGGTGAGCTGGACGCCAAGATCGGCGAGCTGATGTCGGCGCAGAAGAACGCTGGACGGTTGGCGGGCCTGTTAGAGTCGGCAGTGAAGGAGACTGAGCAAATACGGAAGGTACACGAGAAGTGCGGAGCAGAACTGGCCGAGGCGCGGAAGGCACTGGAGACCCTCACCAAGAAGTCGGGTGACGACAAGAAGGCGCTGGAAGAAGAGAAGAAGAAACTGGCAGACGAGAAGGCTGACTTGGACAAGCAGCTCGGTGAGGCGAACAAGAAGAAAGACGAGCTGGCAACTTCCGAGGAAAAACTGAAGAAGGAACTCGAGCAGGCACGGATGGACCAGAATTCCGCTTTCGCATTGATGAAGCGGGACCGGAAGCTGAAGGAGGAGGCCGTTGCTGACAATGTGGCAAAGGCAAAAGCTCTGGATGATGCGGCAAAGAAACAGGCTGAGAGTGAAGAGGCGATCGCAAAATTGAATGCCGAGAAAGAGGCGGCGCTCACGGAGATCAGCGAATTGAAGAGAAGGCTCGGCGAAGCCGACACTGGTAATGGTGATGCGTTCCGCGAGCGGATGGCGTTGCTTGAGAAGCAGGTAGCAGAAGCAGAGAAGCTCACCACCGAGCATGCACAGCTGGAGGTCGAGAAAGAACGTGCGCTCAAGCAGCTGATCGATGCTGGGGTCATGATTCAACAACTGTCGGCCCAGCGCAACGAGGCGCAGGCAAAGCTGAAGAGTGCTGTCACTTCGCAGAAAGAGGCAGAAGTGAAGGCGGAGGCATCACTGAGTGCCACCCTTGAGAAGGCACTGAAGGAGAAGCAGGCGGCAGAGGAAGAGCGCGATGAATTGCGCAAGAAGGTCAGTGCTGAGCACGACATCAGCAAGGAAATCAAGGAAGCCTGCGAACGCGCTGAAAAGAATCTCGCGAAGCTGAAGGAGGAACTTTCGATGGGCAACGCTGTTGCTGAAACCTTGGGTGGCAAGCTTCGCGGCGCTGCAGATGCACTGGCGAAGCTGCGGGAAGAGAAGGAGCAAGCAGACATAAAGATCGCCAGTCTCGGCGATGAGTTGGAAGCCCAGCGCCACAGCTACCAGTCGCAACTCGCAGCGAAAGATGCCGAACTTTCATCACTACAGGGCCAACTTGCAGAAGCAACAAGCGCGGTGATTGCTCGTCAGAATGCCTTTGTCGATGCTGGCGCCTACATCAATCAGTTGCTGCTCGAGCAGAAGGGTGAGTCCCGCAATCGCATCGCCGCCGAGCGCGCACTTACGGAAGCGGGTGAAGTGATCAACGAACTCCTTACTGGTCAGGATCGATTGAAGGTACAGTTGAGTGACGCCAGGAGTACCATCTCGAAGGAACAGGCGAAAGGTGGCCAGACGACGGCTACTCTTTCGAACGCGCAGGCGCGTATCGCCGATTTGGAAGGGCAGCTCGCCGGTGTGACCGGCCGGTTGCAAGAAAGTCAGGCTGCACTGGCAGCGGCACAAGCCGAGTCATCACAACTTTTGAGCGGAAAGCTTGGCGTGGAAGCGACTCTGAAAGACACCGCTGACATGCTCCGGGAATTGGTGAACCGGCAGAATGGGCAGCAGACGCAACTGGCGGATCTGGGCAAATCGTTGGAATCGGAAAAGGGCGGACGTGAAATGGAGCAGAAAGCTCTGGCAGCGGCGCGAGAGGAGATAGCTAAACTGACGGATTCTCTACAGGCGCAACGAAAAGCCATCGGCGATGCCGCGCGCAATGCCACGGCAGTCGCTGCCGTGTTGGCCACACTTCAGAGCGAAAAGGGGAACGTCGATCGGAAGCTCGCAGAGCTGGGTGCTTCGCTCGAAGCTGCCAATGCAGCCAACGCGACTCTGAAATCGAATTTTGAATCCAGCGAGAAGACGCTGGCGGAACGCACGGCCGAACTGGAAAGCCTCCGCGTGTCTTTGAAGGAACTCGAATCCCAGCGGGCGCTGGCGAAAGTGGCCCTGGAGGACTCCAACAAAGTGATTCGCGATTTGCTCGCTGCGAAAGAAGCTTGTGACACGCGCATCGCGGATCTCACGGCAAACGACAAGCAGCAGGAATCGGATCTCGCATCCATGCGGGCCCAGCTCGAAGCCGAGAAGGAGGCACGTGCCACGGCGCTCGCCATCAAGACCGAGACAGAGCAGCAGCTGGCCAGCTTGACTCAGGAACTCGACTCACGTCGATCAGCCCTTGATGCAGCGAACGCCGCAACGCAGCAATTGTCAGTGCAAATGAAGTCTCTCAGTGGCGATCGCGAAACACTTGCCGGCGAGCGGGCATCGCTGCAATCTGCATTTGATGCCGAGCAGGTGCGTGTACGCGAATTGGAAGGCCATCTCAAATCTTTACAAGGAGAACTCGCGGCAAAGACTCAGGACGTCCAGCAGCTGGATAAGTTGCTGGTCGCTTCCCAAACGAGCGGCAACGCGGCGAAGGAAACGCTGATCGGATCCGCCGCATTCCTGCAATCACTTCTGGCAAAGCGCAGTGAAGAACAGGAAGCATCAAGCAAGGTGCAGCAGCAGTTGCTCGCCGACGCCGAAAAGTTGAAAGCGGACTTCGAGGACAAAATGAAGGTTAGCGAAACCGCGATCGCCGAAGGCAAGGCATCGATCGAAAGTCTCGCAGCGGTGGCCAAAACGGTAGACGAGCAGAAGTTCGCGCTCGAAGGTCGCGTGTCTGAACTGCAAGCCGAGCTGGCATTGGCCACGGAGCAGGGGATCGCTGAAACGAAGCAGAGGGCCGAGCTTGGCAGGGAACTGGCGACTGCTCGCGAGCACATTGCAGTTCTGGAAGACAAGGCGGCAGAAATCGAACGTGTCCGCGCCTATGCCGAGAGTGTGGCAGGGAGCAAGTTGCAGGCAGAATCTGCGCTGAAGGAAGCCGCAACATTTATCGGCGAGTTGCTCCAGTTGCGTAACGAGGACACCGTCGCGCGTCGCGCTGCAGAGAAGGCGCTTTTGAAGCTGAAGGGCGAATTTGAAGGAGTCGAAAAACAGGCTGAAGAACTCCGCCGCAAGCTCAATGACCTCGATGAACTCAAGATCAAAAAGGCCGAGGCAGAGGATCGGCTCGCCCGCCTGGAAGCTGAACGCACGCGTGCTGGTGTCGCTACGGACAGCGCTCTGACAGTGGTACAACAGTTGCGGGGCGCACGGGTGGAGGCCTTGAGCGCACAGCAGAATGCCGAGAATGCTTTTCAAGAGGCTGCGCTGGAGCTGGATCGGCTCCGGTTCGAGGTCACGCGGAAAGAGCAGGAGTTCCGCATGTTGCTCGCTCAGAAAGAGATGGCCTATGAAAAGCAGCTCGATGACAAACAGCAGATGCTCGTCATGGCGAACACTCGACTGGGCGAGGTCGATAATCGCCTGAAAATGGCTATCGACGAGCGAACCAAGGCAGAGATTGCAGCCCAGGAAGCCGCCGATGTATTGAATCAATTGCGCACGGAGAAGTCTCAACTCGACCAGCAGGTAGGCACTTTGAACCAGTTGGTCGAAGAGGAAAGGACTGCGCGGACCTCAAATGCTGGAGAGCTGGATGATCTAAAGAAGCAACTGGCGGAAGTGGTGATCGAGCGTGACCGGATCGAGCTGGCACGGATAAGCGCGGAGAAAAATGCAGTTTCGATGGGAGAGATCCTGGCAAAGCAGTCCGTTGAAATTCAGAACTCACAGGAGCTCGCTAGAGAGCTGACCGCGATGAAGGCTGCGCTCGACGAAGCGCAGCAGGAACGCGATCACCTTTCCGCAGATTTGGAGAAGGCAACAGCTCTGAATGCCGAGACGATCGCACTGAAGGAAGCGCTTGTGGCAAAGGAATCCGACTGCCAGAGCCAATTGGAGAAGATGCTGGCCAAGATGGCAGAGCGTGAGGAAAACGGGAACGATCTCGAGTCGGCGACCAATCAGGTAAAAGTCCTGCAGGCGGAGCTAGCGAAGTTGCAGGGGGCAGACGATGCTACCTTGGACCAGGCGCTGGCCAAGGCGTCAGAGTTTGAAGCAAAGGTGAAAGCCGAGCAGCAGAAGGCTGAGCAGTATCAGCAAGCACTGAAAGATTCTGAAGGAGCAGTTGCCATGCTCGCAACGAAGGTGAAAGAGGTCGATACCGCTTACACCGGAGCCCTGAACCGTATCGAAGAACTGGAAGGCGCGCTGGACAAAGCAAAGGACGATAAGGCAAAAGCATTGAAGGCTGCGCTCGACGTGAAAGAGCAGTTGTTTCGAATCGATCCGATCTGGTACGCGCTGAATTCCGCTTCGATAGAAGCCGAGCAAGCGAGAATCCTGAAACAGGCAAAGGCGATCATCGCTCAGTATCCCACCGCACGCTTTGACATCACCGGCCACACCTGCACCATCGGTTCGCTGGAGGCGAATCAGCGACTCAGCGAAAGCCGCGCCGAAGGCCTCGCTGATTTCCTCGTCAAGAACGGCATTCCCAGAGCCAGCGTAACCTTCAAGGGCCTCGGCCCCGCCCACCCCATCGGCGACAACGCTACCGAAGCCGGGCGCAGCAGGAATCGCCGCGTGGAAGTAGACGCCGTCGTGCCAGATTAAATGAAAAAGTAGCTCGAGCTTCAGCTCGATCCTGGACGAATGGATTTCGGCTTGAAGCCGGGACAGGACGAAGGGGAAGTCTGATTCCGGTCGCAAACGAGATGCCCGGAACAATGATAGCCAGAAAGCCCGACCACATCGAGACAAGAGAAGATCCGGTCGGGATCCTCGGCAATCTGTGCACGAGCTGCTTCGAAATGATCGGCCGCTTGCTCATCACTACACTACATCTGCTCCTCCAATGATCAGCGAAAAACAGACGGTCGAGAGAAACGAAAGGCGGTGTCGTCGCCGAATCTCGGCAGCTGCATCAGGTTGATCGATGCTCGGCCAAATAGTTCCTGCATGGGGCAGCGAGGGAATCGAAACAGCCAGAGCAATCGCATAGTGCTCCCTGTAGAGCCTTGCCAGAAAATGCAAGAATCGGGGAATAAGGTGCGCCGAAGAAAATGGTCAATTGAGTCATCTTCTGTTCATGCTCCTGCGGTAATTTGCACGTATACAGCAATGACATTGTCATTGCCAGATTCGCACTCATACTGTTGAAGATTCGGCTGCACTCTATTAAATTCCCGCCCAATAGCGTCGCAAGACGCTCGCCCGGCTCCGGTTCCCGCCTCCGGAGTCGGGCTCATTATTTCCCCCAATGAAAAAAAGTCCGTCATCTGTGCCTTGGGCAAAATGTGTTTGTCTGGGCGTGCTTGTAGTGTTCTTGGCGGTTTTTTTCGCCGATCGGAAGATGAGGCAGCCCGAGTCAGTTTTGACCGATGTGATGCCCAAAAAGCTGGATCGGGCTGTGCTTCCTGGTCGGGCGGTCGATGCGTCGCGGCACATAGTCATCGGCCGACGATCGGCAACGACCAGTGCTATGTCGCCTGACGTAATGCGTCTGATCGCCGCGATGGAATCCGGTCAGCCCGTTGCGCTGTCGGTGGGCAAGGGCAAGGATCGGAATTGGCAGCTGCTGTTTCGGCCCCGGGCGTTGTTTGCAGAGGGCTATCAGACGACGCTAGGTGCGGACGGCGATGACTTTGGCGCGAGTGCGAGGTCGTATGAAGGACGGATCGTCAGCAGTCGAGAGCCCGTTGGCGTTGGAAATGATGATGGCACAGTGTCGGATCCTGGGACGGTCACCGCGGTGATCATGGGCAACTCGATCGCCGTTGTGGTGAAAGAAGGTGAGGAAGGGGCGATCACTTATGTTCGCACTCATCCGGTAACGGGTGAGCTTGAGGCGCGAACGCAGGAGCCCGGTGAAGTCGAGCTAGCCTGTACCCGTCATGAGCCGGGTGCCTACTCAATCGAGACTGAGAACGGTCTAGTGATCGACGAGATGACATGGTGGGCTCAGGCCGAGGAAGCGCAGTTCATGACCGATATCCCAGAGTCGGACATTGCTGCCCTGACAGGAATCGATCCAGTGACCGGGGATCTGGATAAGTACGTGAAACGCATTCCAGAGGCTCCGGCTTACGCCGCTTCGCTCAAGGACGCCCTGCTGCTGTTGGTACTGGATAAGTCTGCGTCGGGACCCAACGAAGAAAATAGCCTGACAGCTCGAGCGTCCGTTTACCTCGCCACGGTTTCGAATATCGCCGCAGTATATGAAAACCAGCTTGGCGTCCGGCTGTTGATCAGCGAGATGATCCTGACGCCCGATTCAAGCGACTTTGTCGATCTCCCTACGACGGCAGATTTGAGTGACTTCCGCAGTTGGGTGACGCGCAACCGCCGCCAGAGTACCTACGGATGGACGCTGGCATCAAAATTTGGCACCGGTCTTACCGATCGGGTGCTGGGAGTAGCTTACGTCGAAGCGCTGAATACGACGAATGCTGTATCGATGTGCGACACCACCGGAATCTGGGATGTGCTGGCGCATGAGATGGGCCACAATTTTGGATCTGAACACAGTTCCGGGGGCATCATGAATGCCAGCAGTCTTGGCGGAACGGTGCGAAGTTTCTTTTCTGATGTTCTTGCGGGCGAGACTTCTGCCGAATCTATTTTTCAATATGCCGCCAGCCGACTTCCAGGGAATGCGCTGATGCGGGATCCGGAGGAGATACCGTTTGGTGTCAATGATAAGGGGACCTCCAGTATCAACTTTCCCGTTCTGATCAGCCCGCTGAGCAATGATGATACATCGGTGCGCAATGGCTCTGAGAACACGCTGAGGCTGGAGGAGGTGGGGAATGTTTCGCCATTTTCCGCAGGGACGGTGGAGATCGTCGGAAACGATCTCCGATTCACTCCAACCGATGGGTTTCAAGGGACGGCATGGTTCAGCTATACGCTGCGCGGGAGCGTGGGAAATAATGGTAACGGCTGGCTGCACAAGGCCGACATCGGCGTCCGAGTCGGTACGGATCCAGAGCCGCGACAGGTCGTGATGCCACCGGGGGGATCTTATTCGTTGCGCCACACCTCGGCTGTGGGCAATGCTTCGATCGAGCAGCCCACACAGGCGCGGGTCGATGTTTCGCGGGATGATTCACGGCTGCTGGTGATCCGTGCAGACAGTGATGCGTCGGGCACGGATTCTTTTCGCATAACAAGTGGTAATGTGACTTACACCATCGTCTATGATGCAGGCCAATTGCGGACGCAACCAGACAAGTTCACGCTTGATCCACGTGCAGGACGACTGGAGTTCTATCCATTAGTCAACGATGAAGGAGCTGGCGAGCGATGGCTGCACGAGTTGCAGCCCGTGTATGGAGTCGGAACTACAGGCGCATCCAAGGCGGGGAATGCTTTGTTCGCTACCACATTCCGGCTGGTTTCTGCCCAGTTACTGACTCCTGAACTGGGATCCATTGTATTGCCTACTCATCAAGTGGTGATCAACGGATCGCGAACCAGCGTCAATCGGGGGAGTATCGTATTTATCCCGAACGAAGGAATGAGTGGAATGGTCAGGATCGAATACCGTGTTCAGGATGGTTCCGGCCGACAGGCGACAGAAGTTGCAGAGATCTCGCTGGTGCCTGTGCGCAGTGAGGTTCTGGTGGCAGATGGTGCCGCAGCAACCGTTTTTGTGCCCGAAGATGGTGGAGCAGACGCGGAGTGGATGCTGCCCGGATTTGATGACCAATCGTGGCAAAGCGATGTTTCAGGAGTCGGCTATGAGCGTAGTTCCGGCTATGAGGATTTCTTTCGTTCTGACCTTGAGGAAGCATTGTTTAATCAGGGCACGTCGGTCTATGTTCGGATTCCTTTTACCGTTGAGGATCCGCTCCAGTATTCCCTTCTGACCCTGCGCATGCGATATGATGACGGCTTCGTCGCCTATCTCAATGGAGTTGAAGTAGCACGTGCCAATGTTGAGGGTGCCGCTCCATTGGCATGGGATACCACCGCCTCAACCTCACACGCAGACGCCGAGGCAGTCGAATTCAGCGCTTTTGACATCTCCAGTTTTGGGAAACTGTTAGTTAGCGGAGACAATCTTCTGGCGATCCATGGGCTGAATCGATCAGCAGATAGTTCCGATCTCTTAGTTGTGCCAGAACTGGAAGGTTCCATCATTGGTGATGG